>JAZUSM010000020.1:0-14763 GCA_045606725.1 Oscillospiraceae bacterium
CTAAGATAAAGCTGAAACAGATGCTTATGGAACGCTGACGGAAAGGAGGTCGGAGTTTTGAAGTTTGAAGAAAGATTAACGGAACTTATGAACGAGGTGGATGTTCCCGATGAATTATCGCCTCAGAATATTGCTCTTATGCTTAAGGAAAAGAGCGCACAGTCCAAAATGGAAGCGGAACACAGAAATACAAAATCCGCTCAGAGTATTGCGGCACAGCGCCGTACCATTATAATGAGGACTGCCGTTGCTACCGCTGCTTGTGCCGTTTTTGCGGTCGGTATGTGGGCGTACAACGAAAGTATGGCTGCCGGACAGCAGCTTGAAGCGCCTATTGATTACGAGGCTGTTTCACCTGAATCATACGATGATTTTTACAATATCTATACCGGTATCACTCTTGAGCAGAACGGAACTGCTGGTGATAATTCGGATCTGACTATTGATGAAACAACTACTCAGGCGCCTGTTACGGAAAATGACGCTTCCTTCGATTTTATCGAATATAACGGAAGAAGTATTTCCGAAGCCGATGTTCTGAAAAGCGACGAAAATTATATTTACTGTCTGAAAGACGGTATCCTGTATATCATTTCCAAGGAAACTATGGAAGTTGTATCGGAAATTGAAAGCGATGTTAATCCGCCTGTCGAAATCTATATTGAGGGCGACAAGGTTATTCTCGTATCTTCCGAAACGGAGGAAGTTCACGAGCTTCCTTCTACCGAAGCCGATAATTCTCAGAACGTGTCTGATGTTCCAGCAGATGACACACTCTCTACACCAGCGGCAGAAACAAATTCCGACACGAATAACGAGGCGGTTTCAGATATCAAGTCTGATGCAGAGGGCACTGTAAAAAAAAACGCAGTAGTTGATATCTACAGCGTTGAAAGCCCTGAGAACCCTGTACATATAGCTGCATACAAACAGAACGGCAGCTACACATCTTCTAAAATAATTGACGGTATGCTTTACATGGTGTCGGCCTACTCCGATTATCGTGTAAAGCCGCTGGACACGCAGGCCGACCTTGACAGTTTTGTGCCTGCTTATTATTTTAATGGGGAAAAATATTATGTCGCTGCGGCGGATATTATTGTTCCCTCCTACGCAAACAGTACAGATTATACCGTTGTTTCCGCAATCAATGTGGGCAGCGGTGAGGTAACTCCGACAGTCAAGGCTGTTCTGGGTTCAAGTAAAAATGTTTATTGCTCCGCTGAAACGCTCTACATTGCAGGCGTTGGCAGAAAGGATAAGGAATATACAATTATTTCCTCCTTCGACCTTTCTGACGGCGGAATTGTTTATAAATCAAGCGGCTCAATCGAGGGCGCTGTTTTCGGACACAGCATGAATGAATACGACGGAAGCTTCCGCATTGCAACAAAAATTACAGATGAAACAGGAAGCACATCGGTTTCAGTGTACGTTCTTGATAACAATCTTACCGTTGTCAACGGTGCAGGCAAGCTTCTCCCTGACAGCATCGTTCAGACGGTGCGCTTTGAGGAAAGCTATGCCAGAATTATAGGGGAAAACGGGGAATCGGCAATTGTAATTGACCTTTCGTCAAATCCTCCTACCCTCGTGCAGTCCCTGCTGGGAAGCTCGGCATATCTTTACAGCTACTCCGAAGATAAGCTTATGAGCATAGGCAAATCCGAGGACGGCGGTTTTACTCTTACAATGTATGACGCTGAAACAGGTCTTGCTCTTAATGGCATTGTTTTCTGCAGCGACGGCAAGGAAAATAATTCTGCGGCACTTACCGACAGACGCGCAGTGCTGGTTGACGGCGAAAGCGGAATAATCGGCGTGCCTGTTTACAGTCATAATGAATTCGGTACTCAGAACAGCTATCATGTTTTTGTCTACGACGAAGCTGCAGGCTTTGTACAGAAAGGCGTTATCGAATATGTTGACGTTGATGACAGCATGATTTTCCTGAGAGGCTCGGTGAGCAATGATACACTTTACATAATGAGTATGGGCAGAGTAATTTCTGCAAGACTCAGCGATATGAAAATTATTGATTACTTTGAATATTAACAGCAGACAGCTTGTTAAACAACAGGCTGTCTGATTTTTGTTTTTGCCTATTGACAAATGTATACTAATATGGTATACTTTAGTTACAGACAAAACATCTGCTTTTGTGAAAGGAGAATTGCTATGGAAATTATCGTAAATAACGGTACGCTTACCGAAAAAGAGAAGAATGCTTATATTGAGCACGTCAGGGCAAAAGCTCCCGACCGCGAGCTTGTTTATCTTGAAATCAATCTTGACGGTGAATTTGTAGATTTGAAATACAAGTTTGCGGAAATCCCGTTTGAGAGAATACGCCGTGTTACAGGCTATCTGACGGGGACTCTCGACCGCTGGAATGATGCCAAGCGTGCCGAGGAAGCTGACCGCGTGAAGCACGCTTACTAAAAAAATTTTTTCAGCATCATAATGTGACAAATTGTGCACTGTTCCTGTGATATACTGTATTCAGTTGGAACGGTGACATTCGCCTCCGTATCCACCATCTCTTTACTTCTTTTTCAAATTGTGTTCTGCATTTTCAGCCTGTGCGTTTTGCGTGCAGGCTGAATTTGCGTTTAAAAATAATAAAAGTTTACAAAATGGTTACTGACGTTTTCGATTTGAGATAAAATAAACCAATTTAAATGCCGTTTTTGTGGAATATGCCCTAAAGTTGCGAAATATTTTCTGAAAAAATGTTATAAAAAACTTTTTAAAAAGCTTTTATTTTCTGTTTGATTATGGTATAATATTAATGCTGCGAAATTGTACCTTTTTATCCGTTTTGTTTATTTGCAGCAATTTTATTATGTTCTGCGGCGAATCCGCTTTATTTTGAACAGTGTGTCAGACTTCTTCAGCCTGATTAAAACACTGCTTTGGGAGAGAAATTCTTTGGAAAAGTTTATTATAAAGGGCGGCAGACGACTTCAGGGTGAAGTTGATATCAGCGGCGCCAAAAATGCGGTTGTGGCAATTATCCCTGCCGTAATTCTTTCAGACGAACCTTGTATACTTGAAAATGTTCCTAACATCAGCGACGTGTCCATCAGCCTGCGTATTCTTTACGAGATGGGCGCAACCGTTGAGTTTATTGATAAAAATACAGTTAAAATTGACGCAACAGGTATTGTTGACCCGATTGTGCCTTACGAAATGGCAAAGCATATGCGTGCTTCATATTATTTCCTCGGCACACTTCTCGGCAAATTCGGCAGGGCAAGAGTTTCTATGCCGGGCGGCTGTTATCTTGGCGACAGACCTATTGACCAGCACCTTAAAGCGTTTGCAACTCTCGGAGCTGAATGTACCCTCGACCACGGTATGGTTGACATTAAGGCTGACAAGCTTTACGGTACGCAGATTTACTTCGACATGGTTACTGTCGGCGCAACTATAAATGCCATGCTTGCTGCTGTAAAGGCAACAGGTCTTACTATAATTGAAAATGCCGCAAAGGAACCGCACATCGTTGACCTCGCAAACTTTCTCAACTCTATGGGTGCTGACATCATGGGTGCAGGTACAGACGTTATCAAAATCCGCGGCGTAAAGAACCTCAAGGGTACAACATACGCTATTATCCCCGACCAGATTGAGGCAGGTACTTTTATGGTTGCCGCTGCTGCAACAGGCGGAGATGTTCTTATTAAAAATGTTATTCCGAAGCACCTTGAAAGCATCACTGCAAAGCTTGAAAAAATCGGTGTCAATGTAGAAGAATTTGACGACAGCATCAGGATTTCTGTGGATGGTCCGCTTGTAAAGACAAGTGTTAAAACTATGCCGCACCCTGGTTTCCCTACAGATATGCAGCCTCAGATTTCCACACTCCTTTGTCTTGCAGAGGGTACAAGTATCATAACTGAGGGTATCTTCGACAACCGCTTCCGTTATGTTGATGAGCTGAGAAGAATGGGCGCAGATATTTCAGTTGACGGTAAGGTTGCTGTAATTGAGGGCGTTGGTGAGCTTATGGGCGCACCTGTTACCGCTCCTGACCTCCGTGCAGGCGCAGCACTTGTTATTGCAGGTCTTGCTGCCAAGGGTGTAACAGAAATTGAGGATATATACCACATTGAAAGAGGCTATGAGAATTTCGAAGAAAAGCTTCGTGCTCTCGGTGCTGACATTACAAAAAAATCCGTTCCGGGTTCAGCTGTAAGAAAAGCTGTTATATAACCAAAAGCAAGTCCGTATCCTTTAGTCTGATAGTCATATAGAAGTATTATAAAGTCACTTTTGATATTGATGTCAAAAGTGACTTTGCGTTTCTTGTACCATTGACTTTATGTGGACGCTTTGCTATAATTAACTCAATAATAATTTGTGGAGGACTTATGTATTCTGGACTAATTATAAAAGAAAGTATTTTAAATGAACAAATATTAGATGAGTTAGATGTGGTAAGTGTTGAACTTTGGAAAACTGATAATAAACCAAAGTATTGGACAGCAATTTCATTTACTAGCAATTTTAAGGATTTTCCAGAACATCTTTCAAATGCATTGGCTTTGTCCTCTGAATCTGGAATGGTTTGGTATGTAGATATTAAAGATACAATCTACAAGTATATAGTGCTTAAAGATGTTGTTTTAAAATATCATCTGGGAAACAAAGAGGAAAAGAAATTAGTATGCGAAAAATGCATAGAATTAGGGATTAAAAAAGAGCAGCTTGATTGGTGGGAATAATATATAACAGAGTAAGAATTTTCGATTTATCAAAACGACAAATTCCAAATTATTCATGAGATAATAAATCCGGAGAAGAAATAAAATCTTCTCCGGATTTAATTTGCTATAGCTACCATCCTTTCGGGATACGTACTTTTTTATATGCAGGTAAGAATTAATTCTGTTATGAATGCACCTATACAGCCTGCCGCAGCAACGGGAAGCAGTCCCTTGCCCCTGAAAGCGAGCACAAGTGCCGCCGCAAGTCCCACAACTGCGGAAATGATATTCCCTGTTGAAAAGAACACGGCAGGAATTGTCATTGCTCCAAGGACTGCATAAGGAACATAGTAGAGAAAATCCTTGACGAAACGGGATTTGATTTTCTTTCTGAATATTACAAACGGAAGCATTCTTATGAGGTATGTTACCCCTGCCATCACAGCTATGTATGCAATAAGTGATACGGTCATTCCTCATCAGCCTCCTTTCGCGGAAAGAAAGCTGCACCTGCCGCTGCTGCAGCAAGGGTACAGATTATTATTGCAAAGCCTGAGGAAACGCTGTCGAAAAGCGGAATGAATTCAAGACAGCAGCTCATTCCTGCCGCAATCAGCACGGTTATGAACACGCCCATGGATTTTCTTGCGGGCGGAACAAATATCGCAATGAACATTCCGTAAATGGCAATTCCCAACGCTGAACAGAGCATTTCAGGAAGTATGCTTCCCATAATTCCGCCGAGAAGTGTGCCGCTGCTCCAGCATATGAATGGCAGAAGTATCAGCCCGTACATATACTGCGGCGTGACGTCCCTGGGTTTTCCTGCGGACACGGCAAATATTTCGTCGGTAATTCCGAATGCCGCAAGAAAGCGGTGAGGAGTTGTAAAGCCTGCGTCAAGCTTCTGTGAAAGCGACAGGCTCATCAGAGCATAACGCATATTTATAATAAGCTGGGCAAGTGCCATTTCAAGCAGTGTACCTGCTGAGGCGATAATGCTCAGACCTGCTACCTGACCTGCGGAGGTGAGATTTGTCATGGATATAAGCGTTGCGGCAAACCATGGCAGACCCTGAGTTACAGCGGCGATGCCGAAGCTGAATGATACGGAAAGATATCCGAGACCGATGGGAATTCCGTCGGCAAATCCTTCCTTGAAAGTTAATTTATCCGAATTCATAATTTCAAGTCCTTTCTTTGCACCAAAATTGTATTATATCAGATTTTTCTCTGCAATTCAAGCATTTGGTATTAACAAAATGAATATTACGGCAAAAGCTATTTAATATAGTATGGATGAAAGTCGTTTTGCTGATTGACAAAAATGCCGCGCTGTGGTATAATAAATTTTTATGTATGATTTGAAAGGATTTTAATTATGTTATTCAAGGAACTGGGACTCCCCGAGGAAATTATAAGGGCTGTTGACGAAATCGGCTTCGAGGAAGCCACTGAAATTCAGGAAAAAACTATTCCTCTGCTTCTTGAGGGGAAAGATGTTATAGGACGTTCACACACAGGCACAGGTAAAACTGCCGCTTTCGGCATCCCTGCAGTGTCTATGATTGGCAAGGGCGACAGAAATACCGTCCGCGTGCTTATTCTTTGTCCTACCCGTGAGCTTGCAATGCAGGCTTGTGACGAGCTGGACAAATTTGCGGCGCATATGCCCTGGGTACGCACCTGCGCGGTGTACGGCGGTGCTGACATTGAACGTCAGATTATGCGTCTGAAGCGTGGAGTGAACATTGTTGTGGGTACTCCCGGACGTGTTATGGACCACATCAACCGCAAGACCCTCAAGCTTGATAATCTGACCACGATTATTCTTGACGAGGCGGACGAAATGCTGAATATGGGCTTCCGTGAGGACATTGAGCTTATTCTCGGATATGTTCCCGAAAACCGTCAGACCGTGCTTTTCAGTGCCACAATGCCTGAGCCGATTATGGCAATTACTGAGCAGTATCAGCGTGACCCTGTTGTTGTTGGGGTTGAACAGAAATCCCGTACTGTTGACAGCGTGGAGCAGTTCTTTTTTGAAGTACCAATGGGCAGAAAGACGGATGCTTTGCAGACCCTGCTTCTTGCTTATGAGCCGAAGCTTTCTATGGTTTTCTGCAACACAAAGCGTATGGTTGACGAACTTACCGAGCAGCTTGTTTCAAAGGGCTTCAAGGCGGCAGGTCTGCACGGTGACATGAAGCAGCAGAGCCGTACACAGGTGCTTAATGCTTTCAAGAGCGGCAGGCTGAACATTCTCATTGCAACGGACGTTGCGGCGAGAGGTATCGACGTTGACGACGTTGACGCTGTGTTCAACTATGATATCCCGCAGGACAACGAATACTACATTCATCGTATCGGAAGAACAGGACGTGCAGGCAAGACGGGTGTTGCGTACACCATTGCAAGCGGCAGACGTCAGGTTACCGAATTGATGGAGATTGCAAAATATATCAAGGCTTTCATTCAGCGCAAGGATTTGCCTACCCGTGAGGAAATTGTTGCGGCTAAGACAACTAACCTGCTGAACATCATCAAGAGTACGGTTATGTCAGGCAAGTACGCTGAATACGCTGAACAGGTCAAGGCGCTTGAAGCGGAAGGCTTTACTGCCGATATGCTTGCGGCGGCACTTCTCGGAATGAAGATTTCCGCAGAAACAAAGAACGTGCCCGAATTCATCAAGCCTGTTATGCGTGCTGAAAAGGGACGAAAGGGCAAAGAAAGCGGCGGAAGCGTCAAGGTTGAGATTTCCGTGGGCAGACAGAACAGAATTGCTCCGAATTTCGTGCTTGGTGCACTTGTTGATGCAACGGGCATGCCGGGTAAGAATTTCGGCAAGATTGATATTTACGACAGATTTACTACAGTTGAAATTCCTGAGGCGGACAAGGAGCACGTTATTGAAACAATGACGGGCACGAAAATAAACGGACAGAAAATCAAGATAAAGCTTTACGAGGGCAGAGGCGGCAAGGATAAGGACAGCGGCAGACAGAAGGATTACCGCAACCTTGACCGAAAGCGTGACAACCGCAAGCGTCCGCACCACGGCGGAAATAACAATAAAACCGCAGGAAGAAGAAACAGCAAGAGATATCAGTAAATATTGAGTTTGTATAAAAAATGTGTCCGTCTGTGGCGGACACATTTTTTATTCTGCTTTTCAGATTCGGAAAGTCAGTTTCAATTTCGAAAAAATATTGCTAAACGGGAAAAAATGCTATATAATATAGTTATACTCTATCCGAAAGGTTGATTGAAATGAAAGACGGATTTCTCCGTGTTGCGGCGGTAACACCCGATATAAAGGTTGCCGACTGCGACCACAATGCCGATGAAATAATTAAGTACGCAAAGGAAGCAGCACGCAATGACGCTTCTGTAATAGTATTCCCTGAACTTTGCATCACGGGAAGTACCTGCGGGGATTTGTTCCTGCAAAATACATTGCTTGACGGGGCAAAGGCGGCTCTTGAAAAAATTGCAAAGGCTACTGCAAAGTGCGACGCTGTAATAATTGTTGGTATACCATATGAGGTGTATGACAAACTCTACAACTGTGCCGCTGTGATATGGAATGGCGATGTTGTAGGAATTGTTCCGAAAAAGAATATTTCCGCTTCCGAAGCAGGTGTTTTTACTGCTTGGGAAGACGAAAGAGAGCTTCTTGACCCTGATGAAGCTTTGAATTACTGCATACCTTTTGGCAAACTTGTTCTTGCATGCAGAACCTTCCCCGAACTTGCCCTCGGAATAGAAATCGGTGACGACAATACAGCCGAAAGCCTTGCAAAGGCAGGTGCAACCGTTATCTGTAACCTTTCCGCTTCACCCGAAATCGTGAGCAGAAGCAGTGCCGTGAAAAAGCTTGCGGAAGTAAAGTCTGCCGAGCTTCACTGCGGATATATCCGTGCAAACGCAGGTATGGGCGAGTCAACCCGTGACCTTGTTTTCAGCGGTTATAACCTTATCGCCGAAAACGGAAAGGTGCTTGCTGAAAGCAGAAAGTTTACAACAGGCATAACCTGCACGGAAATTGATCTGTTCAGAATTGCCGCAGAAAGACGTGCCGACAAGAATTTTGCTGCAACAAACAAAGAAAGAGCGTTGGAATATGCCTTTTCTCTCAAAACAAAAAATCTCGACCTTACACGCAGATTTTCTCTCAACCCGTTTGTACCCGAGGACAAAAACGAGCTCCGCAATCGCTGTGAGGAAATCCTCACGATGCAGGCAACGGGACTTGCCACACGTCTGCGCCACATCAACGGAAAGACGGCTGTTGTGGGGCTTTCGGGCGGTCTTGACAGCACTCTTGCTCTCATCGTAACCGTTCACGCTTTCGATATGCTTGGGCTTGACCGCAAGGGCATTGTTACCGTGACAATGCCTTGCTTCGGCACGACAAGCCGCACCAAAAATAACGCGTATTATCTTGCCGAGGCTTACGGCGTAACGCTGAAGGAAATCAACATCGCCGCTGCTGTACGTCAGCATTTTGCTGATATCGGACAGGATGAAAGCAACCTTGATGTAACCTACGAAAACTCGCAGGCTCGTGAGCGCACACAGGTGCTGATGGACATTGCCAACATGATGAACGGACTTGTTATCGGCACGGGTGACCTTTCCGAGCTTGCTCTCGGCTGGGCGACCTACAACGGCGACCATATGTCCATGTACGGCGTAAACGGCTCTGTGCCGAAAACGCTGGTGCGTCATCTTGTTGCTTTTGAGAGCAACAACACCGAGGGCACAAAGCTTTCCGAGGTGCTCCGTGACATTCTTGACACACCTGTTTCCCCTGAGCTTCTTCCGCCTAAGGAGGGAGAGATTTCCCAGAAAACCGAGGATATTGTTGGCCCGTACGAGCTGCACGATTTTTTCCTTTATTACTTGGTACGCTGTGGCTTTGCGCCAAGCAAGATTTTCCGCATTGCCGAGAAAACCTTTGACGGAATTTATGACAGCGAAACAATAAAAAAATGGCTCACTATCTTCGTGCGCCGCTTCTTCACCCAGCAGTTCAAGCGTTCCTGCCTGCCTGACGGACCTAAGGTCGGCACGGTTTCATTGTCCCCTCGCGGTGACTGGAACATGCCGTCTGATGCTTGTGTACGTTTGTGGCTGGAGGATCTGGAAAAGTAACATTGATAAAAAATGCACCCTGAATTATAGGGTGCATTTTTATTTATAAATCAATACAGCAAATTCTTCATTCTGTTCAAACAAGGTCGTCCTTGTTGTCACCGTCAACGTTAAAGTCAACCTGACCTGCGGCAACATTTGCTGAAACACAGATTACCTTTACTCTGTCGCCGACACGATAGGCAGGCTTGCCCTCCTTGGTGAGAGTGAAATGTCCGTCGTAATCGTATGGGCCGTGCGCAAGGCTGTCGATACGGACAAGACCCTCGATAGTATTATCAAGCTCAACAAAGAAGCCGAATTCCTGCACAGAGGAAACCGTGCCCTCAAAGGTTTCACCGATATGCTTTGTCATATATTCAGCGAGGTAGCAGTCGTCACATTCGCGCTCAACACGCATTGCTGTAAGCTCTGCTTCGGAGGACTGCTGTGCGGCTTCCTTTGCAAAGCCTGCGTAGCGCTTCTGCATATACTTGATATTCTGCTTGTTGTAGCAAAGGTCTGTCAATATGCGGTGGATTGCAAGGTCGGGATAACGTCTTATAGGCGAGGTGAAGTGGGCGTAATCGTCCAGCACCAAACCAAAGTGACCAAGGGGCTCGTCGGCATATTTGGCCTTTGCCATTGAACGGAGCACCATGTTGTTTATCGCCTCTGCTATTGGCATATCCTTTGTTTTTACAAGAATTTCAGCAAGGTGCTTAGGCTTTGCACTTGTGAATTTCGGCACGGCTACTCCGAAACGTGAAAGCACGTCCACAAGCTCACTTACCTTTTCGGGAGCAGGGTCCTCATGGACACGGTACACGAACGGCACTCCGCTTTCCTTTGCAAGTCTTGCCGCCGAAGTATTTGCCATAAGCATGAATTCCTCGATAATAAGCTCGCTTCTGCCTCTTTCACGCTTTTTGACATCGATACAGACATCATTTTCGTCAACAATAATCTTGCATTCCGACGTTTCAATCTGCGGTGCACCTCTATTGAGCTTATTAGCGGTAAGAATTGCCGCAAGCTCGTCCATAAGGCGGATTGTATCTGTCAGCCCGTTATATTTTTCAGCAAGGTCAGCAGGGATATCCGTGCCTGTCCTGAAACAGTCAAGAATTGTATTTACCTCGCTGTAAACGCCCTTTACACGGGAACAAATCACGGACTTGCTGAATTTATATGACACAAGCTTGCCCTCGCTGTCAAGCTTCATAAGGCAGGAAAAAGCAAGCCTTTCCTCGTTCGGGTTAAGAGAGCATATTCCGTTGGAAAGCTCCTTTGGAAGCATAGGCACAACTCTGTTTGCAAAGTAAACGGAAGTGCCCCTCTGCATAGCGTTCTTGTCAAGCTCCGAGCCTGACTTTACATAGAATGAAACGTCGGCAATATGGACACCTAAATTCCAGCCGTCATCAGTTTTTGAAAGGGAAATTGCGTCGTCGATATCCTTTGTGTCAGCACCGTCAATTGTGAAAATAATCTCATCACGCAGGTCAAGTCTGCGCTCAGTTTCAGCGGCAGGAATACCCTTATGCTCGGCAGTTTTTGCCTCGTCAATTACGCAGGCTGGAAACTCCACTTCAATTCCGCTTGTGTAAAGGATTGCGTCAGCGCTTGTTGTTGCCTTTTTGCTGTCGCCGAAAATATCAAGCACGCGAACACGGTGGTCAGCGTGGCGCCTTCCCCTGCGGCTTATGACTGCAAGAACCTTATCGCCTACTCTTACAGGAACATCAATTTCCGAAACAATCATAGGCTCTTTTGCAAGGCTGTCTGGACGGATAAGGAATGTTCTTCCCTCTTTTTCGATTACACCCGCAAACTCAGAGAAACTTTCCTCCACGATTGAAACGACCTCGCCCTCAGGGCTTTCACCTCTCTGTGGAAGAAGCTTTGCCATGACAATATCCCCCGGCATACCACCCATAAGGAATTTGCCGGGAACAAAAACCTCTGAGCCGTCCTCACGTTCAAGGAAACCAAAAGTTTTATTTATTCTTGCAACCTTTGCGCGGAACAGTCCCGAAGCCTCAGCAAGTCTGATACCGTGCTTGTCCTCGAAAATAAGTCCGTGTCTTTTCATTTCGGCAATTGCCCCCGCAAATGCGGCGTTGTCGGGCTTTCTGCCCTTGCACTTGTTGAAAAGCTGTTTGTAGGTAGCACCCTTTTTGCCTGCGTGAGAAAGCTGTTCCTTAATTCTTTTCTTGTAAATTTCCTTAATCTCTGCCATGTTCAACCTCCTTTTCGGTATGAAAAAAGTCCCGTGCGGAAAGCAGCACAGGACTTATCGGTCATATTTTAACCCTGAGTCTTATTGACAATTGCAGGAATAATGTTAACAGCAAGTGTTACGACAAAGAATACAACAGCAAGAAGCTTTGTAAGTCTTGCAAGAGCCTGCTCCTTAGAGCTGGAAACGTTGCCCTTGCCGTAGAAGTTATCGCTCTGACCGGAAAGAGCAGAGCCCATATCCTGCTGCTTGTGCTCCTGCATCATTGTAATTGCAATAATCAAAACGCTGCAAACGAGCATTATAATACCACCGATAATCTGAATTGCGCCGAATTCCATTGGTCTATACCTCCATATTAATATACGTTATCTTTTGAATTATAACACATATCTTTTTAAATTGCAAGGGGTTTTTGAAATTTTAATTATGAAAATTAATTCTATTGTTCAGTTTCTTCGTCACGCTCATTAAAGTCATCACCAATAAGTGTAAATCTATCAATTTCTACATATAACTTAAGTGCATCATATCCATACAAATCGTCATAATAGCCATCAATATTATATTGACCGTGTGCAACTTCAATTATTTCATTTTTGTCATTTCTTGCTCCATATATTTCCCAGTAGCCTGTGTATTCATGATATATTTGCGGAACAACCAATGACCAATAGTGGTCTGTTATTTTATTGCTTGTATCAATCTTTGACATCACGCTGTAAAATTCAATAAGCTTATGTACATCAATAGTTCCGGTTATTTCGTAATTCTCGGCTTCTGTAAATTTCTGTGCCGCCCACTCTAATTTGGTTTCGGCAGAGTTGCCCTCCCAATATTTATCGTTTTTATCAGAAATTTCAAACTCACGGATTGCCCCATTTTTTTCGATAAAAACAACCGATGTTGATGTGTATTCACGATTTTTATAAGTGTTGTCAAATCTCATAGTAACAACCTGCGGCATAGTTTCCCAGATTGCCATTTCTTCCTCGGTTAAGTCTGTGGGGAGCGTTACCGTAATTTCTTCCTTTGCAGGCTGTTCCTCGCCTGCCGTGCTACACCCTGTAAGCATAGTAAGCATAATTATTGCTGAAAAAACAATTGCTGTTATCCGTTTGAATTTTATCATATAAATCCCTCCTATATAATAAAACGCTGTTCGAAGTTATTTCACTACAACTATTTTTTCTTCTTTTTCGCAACTGAATAACCAAACGACCCCAGCTTTCTTCCCAGTGCAAAATATTCACCGTGGGAGTAAGCCATAAGCCCCGACTGCTGAAGGTTGATTTTGCTCTTGCTGTCGAGATAGTGACCGTCCACGCTTACCGCAACAATTTCCGCAAGGAACATATCGTGCGTGCCAAGCTGTTTCACCTCAACAACCTTGCACTCCAGCGACAGCGGACTTTCGGAAATTATGGGTGCGCTGACCTTTGAAGCAGGTTCAAGGTGCAAATTGCACTTCTTTATCTTGTCCATATCCTTGCCGCTTCGCACGCCGCAGAAGTCTGTTTCACGCACCATTTTCGACGTGGTAAGGTTGATTACAAACTCGCCGCTTTCCTTGATGATGTTATAGGAATGACGTGACGGACGCACGGAAATATAGGTCATCGCAGGATGCGTGCAGACAATTCCCGTCCACGCAACTGTCAGCACGTTTGCCTTCTGCATCGTGCCGCAGGAAACCATCACCGCAGGCAACGGCGCAAGAAGCGTGCCGGGATTAAGGGTCTTGCGGGAATAGTCTATCTTCGGTTTATTCTGCTTGTTTTCGGGCATTTCAATCTTCCTGTTCTCTTATGAATTTCCTGTCACTTTCGGGGACACCGTTTTCATCGGAAACATAGCGTTCCACACGCATTGTCAGATTATACTTTTCACGGAGTCCGATAATTGTATCCATCATCGGCGTAGCGTGGTGCTTGTCGATTGCGGACTGGTCTTTCCAGCTGTCAATCAGCAGCACAGTTTCGCTGTCATTCATCGGGAAGAAATATTCGTATCTTTCATTCCCGTCCTCGGCACGGATTAAATCCGCCGTGCCGCTGCTTTCCATTTCCTCGGCGAATTTTCTCGCACTGCCGTTTTCACCTTTGTAGTAGATGTTTACTGTTATGCTCATTCTGCACCTCATTCATCAGGATAATTCTTCATTATCTCCAGAAACGCATCAAAGTTTTCCTTGAACGCGTCAACAACCTTAGGGTCAAACTGCTTTCCACTCTGGGACACGATTTCCTCGTAAGCCTTTTCGGGAGTCCAGGCTGCCTTGTAGGGTCTGCTGCTGACAAGTGCGTCAAACACGTCGGCAAGTGCCGCACATCTTGCATACGGTGTGATATCGTCACCCTTTACTCCCTTATAGCCATTGCCGTCCCATCTTTCGTGGTGCTGGTAGGCAATATCCGTGGAAATCCTGAAAAGTTCACCCGGCGAGGTTTCAAGCATCTGCTTGCCGTACTCGATATGCTTTTTCACAACCTCATATTCTTCGGCAGTAAGCTTGCCGGGCTTTTCGAGAATTGTTTCGGGAAGCATAATCTTGCCGACATCGTGCATCATTGCCGCAAGACTGATTTTCCAGCTTTCCTCCTCGTCATAGCCAAGGCTTCTGCAAAGCACTTCCGTATATTCGGCAACACGGCGGACGTGCTGACCTGT
>JAZUSM010000021.1:0-8176 GCA_045606725.1 Oscillospiraceae bacterium
GGATGAGGTAAACGAGCTTCGTATGGAGCTTGCTGAGCAGGGATATATCCGTGCCGCAAAGCTGAAGGGCAAGCCGCCAAAGTCCCATCCGCCGCTTGAATTCAAGTCCCCTGAGGGATTTACAATCCTTGTGGGAAGAAACAACAAGCAGAATGATATGCTTACTACGAAGCTTGCTGAAAAAAGCGATATATGGCTTCACACCAAGAATATTACAGGTTCACACGTAATAATCCGTGCAAACGGTCAGGCAGTTCCTGACGATACGATTGTCTATGCAGCAAGGCTTGCGGCATTCCACAGCAAGGCGAAAAATTCTTCGCAGGTGCCTGTGGATTACGTTCCTGTAAAGTTTGTAAAGAAGCCGTCAGGCTCAAAACCCGGTATGGTTATCTTCACTAACAACCGTACGCTTTACGTTACACCACTAAATCCCAATGAGGAATAACTGAATAGATGTTGACAAATACCCCTGTGGAGTATATAATGTAAGTATACCCCACGGGGGTATTGGAGGTTAATATGGAAAAAGAATGTTGTAAATGCAAAAAGAAAGAGCGCTCCGAGGAAGAATACAAGGCGCTGATAAACCGTCTGAACCGTATTGAGGGGCAGGTCAGGGGTGTAAAGAAAATGGTTGAAACGGATGCTTATTGCACGGATATTCTTGTGCAGGTAAGTGCGATAAATGCGGCACTGAATGCGTTTAACCGTGAGCTTCTTGCCAATCACATACACACTTGTGTTGCCGAAGATATCAGAAACGGTAAGAATGAAACTATAGATGAGCTTGTTGCAACATTGCAAAAGCTAATGAAATAATTGAAAGGAACAGCTATGAAAAAAAGCTTTAAAATTTCAGGTATGACCTGTGCGGCCTGCGCTTCAAGAGTTGAACGCTTCGTGAAAAAGCTTGACGGAGTATCCGATGCAAGCGTGAATTTTGCGGCGGAAACACTTACTGTTGAGTACGAAAAAATCAGTGCAAAGGAAATCGAAGCGGCTGTTGTAAAGGCTGGCTACGCATTTGCTGATAAGAACGCAAAGCAGAAAATGTCCCACGAAAAGGTAATGCTGATAAGGCTTATTCTGTCAGCAATTTTTGCGTTGTCTTTGCTTGTGATATGTATGGGACATATGGTTGGAATGCCGCTTCCTGCGGTAATTGACCCGCACCACAACGCTATGAATTACGCACTGGTGCAGCTTGCACTTACCGTGCCTGTTATGATAATCGGCTGGAAGTTCTATTATGACGGCTTCCGCAATCTGCTTCATCTGTCACCGAATATGGACAGCCTTATTGCTCTCGGTTCAAGTGCAGCATTCGTATACAGTATGTTTATGATGTACAAGATTACACAGGGTATGACAGATGTGCATCTCTATTTTGAGTCATGCGCAACAATTCTTGCGCTGATTACTATGGGCAAATACCTTGAAGCACGTTCAAGGGGCAGGACGGACGAGTCGGTCAAAAAGCTTATGAATCTTGCGCCGAAAACTGCGTTTGTAATGCGCGGCGACAAAGAACTTGAAGTTGCTCTTAGTCAGGTCAAAGCAGGCGATATCGTTGTTTCACGTTCGGGTGAAAGCTTTGCCGTGGATGGCGAAATCATAGAGGGTACAGCTGTTGTTGACGAGTCAATGCTGACTGGCGAAAGCGTGCCGATTGAAAAAAAGATTGGCGACAAGGTTGTTGGTGCAACTCTTAACAAAAACGGTTTTGTCAAGTACCGTTCCGAAAAGGTCGGTGAGGACACAGCTTTGGCACGAATCATAAAGTTTGTTGAAGAAGCACAGGGTACAAAAGCACCTATCGCACGACTTGCAGACGTTATAGCTGCTTACTTCGTACCTGCGGTGCTTGCACTTGCAGTTATTGCCTGCGTAGGTTGGGCAATCGCAGGCAAGGACACTGAATTCTGCGTGACAATTCTGATAAGCGTGCTTGTTATTGCTTGTCCTTGCGCATTGGGACTTGCAACACCTACAGCAATTATGGTCGGTACGGGCAAGGGCGCTGAAAATGGTATTCTCATCAAAGGTGGTCAGCCTTTGGAGCAAGCCTGCAAAATCACAACAGTTGTTTTTGACAAGACAGGTACGCTTACTGTAGGAAAGCCGTCATTGACAGATGTTGTCCCCTATAAAATCGAGGAAAGCGAATTCATTCGCCTGATTGCATCGGGTGAGGCAGCTTCGGGACATCCTCTCAGTGAAGCAATTGTGGAGTACGCCGAAAAAAACAGTGTCGAACTTGCAGAAGCATCTGATTATGTTAACCTTGATGGACGCGGAATTTCCGTTACAGTTGACGGGAAAAAGCTTCTTGTAGGTAACCGCAGACTTATGGATGAAAACAAAATCGGTATTCCCATGAAGCTTGTTGTTGATTCGGGAAAGCTGGCGGACACGGGAAAAACTCCGATGTTTGCGTCGGCTGACGGCGTGTTTATAGGAATGATTGCGGCGGCTGATACAATTAAAAAGGAAAGCCGTGAAGCAATTGAGCAGCTTAAAGAAATGGAAATAAAAACCGTTATGCTTACTGGCGATAACAGCCGTACTGCGGAAACAGTTGCGGCAGAACTTGGAATTGATACCTGCATTTCAGAGGTGCTTCCCGAGGAAAAAGCAATGCACATAAAAAATCTGCAGGAGGCAGGCGAGGTTGTTGCAATGGCAGGAGACGGCATCAATGACGCAGTTGCGCTTACACAGGCTGATGTGGGAATTGCCGTGGGACAGGGCACGGACGTAGCAATCGAATGCGCCGATATCGTGCTAATCAAGGATGACTTGCGTGACGTATGCAAGGCAATCCGTCTTTCAAAGGCAACAATCCGCAACATAAAGCAGAATTTGTTCTGGGCATTCGGCTACAATTCACTCGGTATTCCGATTGCAATGGGACTGCTTCATATTTTCGGCGGACCGCTTCTCAATCCGATGATTGGTGCAGCGGCAATGAGTCTAAGCTCCGTATCGGTTGTTTCAAACGCATTACGCCTTAAAAAGGTGAATATAGATAAATGAAAGGAATGTTGAAAATGGCAAAGAAAATTATGATTGAAGGCATGATGTGCGAGCATTGTGTTGCTCACGTCAAGGAGGCGCTTGAGGGCATCGGTGCTGCAAATATTGAGGTATCTCTTGATGGTAAGTATGCAGTCTGCGATACTGATAAAACAAACGACGAGCTTAAAGCACTCATTGAGGACGAGGGCTACGACGTAACAGATATCCTGTAAAAAACAAACCTGAGAGATTATTAAATCTCTCAGGTTAAATTTTTATGTGTCAGATTTGTCGTTTTGGTCATCGCATTCAGATGCATCAGAGCTGATTTCCTGCTTTGCATCTTCCGAAGCTGATATTTCAGCTTTTTCCTTGATAATAGAAACAGCGGCAGGTGGGCTGGTTATATCAAAGTCAATATAATCCTTTGTACGGTGTGAAAGGCGCTTGCGCTTGAGCAGATATGCAACAATTTCGCTGATAAGCGCATAAATAACAGCAAATACAGGTACACCCAGAACCATTCCAGGAAATCCGAAAAGTCCTCCGCCCACGAAAATCGCAAACATAACCCAGAATGGAGTAAGACCCGTAGAGTCACCGAGAATTTTCGGACCAAGAATATTTCCGTCAAACTGCTGAAGTATCAGTATGAATATTATAAATGGAATAACCTGCTTAGGTGCAGTAATAAGCAGGAGAAATGCGCTCGGAATTGCTCCGAAGAACGGACCGAAGAACGGAATAATATTTGTTACTCCGACGATTACACTGATAAGCGCAACAAATTCCATTTTCATAATGGTCATGCAGATAAAGCAGAGAATTCCGATAATAAGCGAGTCGAGAAGCTTGCCTGAAATAAATCCGGAAAGTGTTGCATTTGTTTTTGAGGAAATACGGAGCACGGTCTTGCTCATTCCCCTCGGGAAAATCGCATAAACGATTTTTCTTGCCTGAGCTGCAAAAGTTTCCTTGCTGTAAAGCAGATAAATCGCAACAATGAATCCGATAACAAAGTCCTTAATCGCAACAAGGACTTCGATTGCCCTGTCTTTGATTTTTACAGAAAAATCGCCCAGAGAGTTAAGCATGTTATTGGCAAAATCAATAAGCTTTGGCTGAATTGTTTCAAGCTGTGACTCAAAGTAATTCACAATTTCAGGATAATCTCCAAGCCATTTTGTAATCAGTGATTCCAGTTGGGTGATATAATTCGGAATGTTGTAGAGAATTTCCAATATACTGTCACGCACCTGAATAATTACAACCGTGAGCAGGGAAGCAATAACCGCAATAAGAAGTATAAGACTGACAGCAATACTGAGGCACCTGTTGATTTTCGGGTGAGGCTTTTTCTTTTCAATAACCTTTGCAAATATCCGTTCAAAGAATTTCATAAGCGGATTGCATATATACGCAATTACCACACCCCATGTTACAGGAGCAATAACCCTGAAAAATTCACTTATGTAACCTCCGATAACGGAGGATTTCAGATACAGAATCACAAGTGCAAGACATATCGCAAAGGTAAAAATACAATATGCGGAAATAGTGTTGTATTTTTTGTTGAAATCTATCTTCAAATTGTCACGACCTTTCACGGAAAACTCTATAAGCATATTATACACCTTTCTTGTCGAAAAGTAAAGTTTTTTTGTAAGAAATATTAAAAATTAGCTGATTCTTATCCGCAAAAAAGCTGTTTTATCATAAGTGAAATAGCTTTAAGCGTTGTTAATAAGTGATGTTACAAAAATTACAGCGATAAGAAATGGCGCAATATACTTTACGGTAACGGAAAAAAGCTTTTTCATGGCAAATTTCAGCCTGCCGTTGTTGCTGATTTCCTCTGTGGCGTTGTCAATTCCCCAGATATGACCAGTAAGAATGCATATAAAGAAGCCGCCGAGAGGCATGATTACCTTGTCGGAGAAAAAGGTGAAAAACTCAAACAGACTCATGCTTCCTATTCTGATATCGGGAATTGCTCCCACTGAAAGAGATGCGAAACATCCTGCAATGAAAATCAACAGGGTAATGATTACTGACGCACATTTGCGGTTCAGCCTCGTGTTGCTGCAAATCCATGCTACAATTACTTCAAGAAGTGAGATTGATGAGGTAAGCGCCGCAAACAGTACCAGAACAAAAAATGCCGTTGCAATAACAGTGCCGCCGCCCATGCGTGAGAAAACAGCAGGCAGAGTCCTGAACATAAGTCCGAAACCCTCTGTCGGTTCAAAGCCAAAGGAAAATACCGCAGGAAGAATAGCAAGTCCGGAAACAATTGCAATAATTGTGTCGAGGGTAACAATAGTTACCGTGCTTGCAGCAAGATTGTTGTCCTTTGGCAGGTAGCTTCCGTAGGTGATAAGCGTGCCCATGCCAAGGGAAAGAGAAAAGAAAACCTGTCCCATTGCGTTGAATACAATATTCATGAAATCTGAAAAGCTTGTTATTTCGGAAAAATCAGGTACAAGAAAAAATTTCACACCCTCAATTGCATTAGGCAAAGTAAGGCTGTAAATCATTATTCCAAGAAGAAAAACAACCAGCACAGGCAGCAGTACTGAACTTACTTTTTCAATTCCGTTTGAAATACCGCCTGTTACAATTATGCATGTTGCAGCAAGGAATACAGCCATCCATAAAATCGGCTCAAAGCTTTTGGAAGAAAATTCAGTAAAGTAATCTGCACCCATATTTGCGTCTGTTACGCTGTTTATGATGTATTTTATAACCCAGCCGCCTACTACGCAGTAGCTTGCCATTACACCGAATGCGCCAATTACTCCGAAAGCACCTGCAAACCCCCATTTGGAATGAATTTTTGCGCACGAGTCAATTGCATTTGAACCTGCATAGCGACCGATTGCAAGCTCGGAAAGAAGAATAGGAATTCCCAGAATAAGCAGAAATACAACATATACAATAAGGAATACCGCGCCGCCGCTTGTTCCTGTAATGTAAGGAAATTTCCATAGATTTCCCAGACCGATTGCAGAGCCTGCAGCAGCCATAATAAAGCCGAATTTGGATGACCATTGTTCTTTGTTTGCTTTCATGTGCGGAATCCTTTCAATATTTATCTGTTTAAGTATTTCCGGTTCAGAATAATTTATACACTTTACTGAAAATCAGCGGCAAATATTATAAAAATGTTAAAATTGAAAAAGGGTACTTTTTTTCCATCGTCAGATATGGTATAATGTTTACTATACTCAGCAATAGACCGCTCAGGTCTGCGTTACTACATTGGAGGTTCTTATGGCGAATAAATTTGACTTTATTGGGGTAAAAAGAAAGGCTCTCGAAGCTTATTTCGGGAAGCTTAACGATATGCAGAAGAAAGCGGTTTTCACAGTTAACGGTCCTGTACTTATCCTTGCAGGCGCAGGAAGCGGAAAGACATCCGTGCTTGTAAACCGTATCGCAAATATGGTTACTTTCGGCAACGCTTACGCAAGCGAAAATGTTCCTGCGTCCGTTAATGATGACGATATCGCTTTTCTTGATAAATATGACGGAAACACCGACGAAGAAAGTGTTTCCCGCCTTGCTGAAATTGTTGCGGAAAACCGTATCAATCCATGGAATATTCTTGCAATTACATTTACAAATAAGGCGGCAGGGGAGCTCAAAGAGCGTCTGCGTGCAATGCTCGGCGAACAGGCCGACAGTATATGCGCAGCAACCTTTCACTCCGCTTGCGTGCGAATTCTGAGACGTGAAATTGACAAGCTCGGCTACACTTCAAGCTTTACAATCTATGACAGCGATGACAGTCAGCGTCTGCTGAAATCCTGCTATGACCCTCTTGACCTCTCGGACAAGACTTTCCCTGTCAAGACGGTGCTCAGCGTGATTTCTTCCGCAAAGGACAAGCTTATTACTCCTGCTGAATTTGAAAAGGAAGCAACAGGTGACTACCGCAAGCTTGGAATTGCAAAGCTTTACAAACTTTATCAGCAGCGTCTGCGTGATGCAAACGCCCTTGATTTTGACGATATTATCCGACTCACAGTTGAACTTTTCGAGCAGGAACCTGAGGTTCTTGCACATTACCGCAACCTTTACAAGTATATAATGGTTGACGAGTACCAGGATACAAATGAGGCACAGTTCAGACTGGTTTCTCTCCTTGCAGGCGGTCACGGCAACCTCTGCGTTGTAGGTGACGACGACCAGTCTATCTATAAATTCCGTGGCGCAACAATCGAAAATATCCTCAATTTCGAGGAACAGTTCGATAATGCAACCGTAATCCGTCTTGAGCAGAATTACCGTTCAACACAGAATATCCTCAGCGCCGCAAACTCTGTTATTTCCAACAACATTTCCCGTAAGGCAAAGAAACTTTGGACAGACGCAGGCGACGGCGACAAGGTTACCGTTTTCAAGGCTTACGACGAGTCCGCCGAGTCAAGATTTGTTGCTGAAACAATTCTTGAGCAGGTCAAGGACGGCGCTTCCTATAAGGATTTTGCAATCCTCTACAGAATGAATGCACAGTCCAACAGCATTGAACGTGCCTTCACCCACAGTGGTATTCCTTATAAGGTTATCGGCGGCATGCGATTCTATGACCGCAAGGAAATCAAGGACATGACAGCGTACCTCGCCGTGCTTAACAATAACCGCGATATGCTCCGTTTCAAGCGTATCATCAACGAGCCTAAGCGTGGTATCGGCGATACAACCCTGTCAATGATTGAGCAGATTTCCGTTGACCTGAACGTTTCTCCGATTGATGTAATGCGTGACAGCGAAAGCTATGCACCGGTCGCAAAGAAAGCTGCGCTTCTTACCAAAACAGCGGCAATGTTTGACCACCTGATTGAATTTGCGGAAACACATACTCTCAGCGAATTGCTTGATGAGCTGCTTGACAAGACAGGCTACGCAAATGCGATGAAGGCACTCGGCGACGAGGGTACAGGCAGACTTGAAAATATCAGCGAACTTAAAACAACTATGGAGCAGTACACCGAAGCAAACGGCGAGGAAGCAACACTTTCAGGCTTCTTGGAGGAAATCAGCCTCTATACCGACGTTGACAAGCTTGAGGAAGACAGCGACGTGGTTTATATGATGACAATGCACAGCGCAAAGGGACTTGAATTCCCGACAGTTTTTGTTGTCGGTATGT
>JAZUSM010000022.1:0-7892 GCA_045606725.1 Oscillospiraceae bacterium
CCCTTGAAGTACTTGTCGTTCCAGTAAACAGCCTTGATCTGGTCAGGAGTTGTATCCTTGGAACCAAGACCGTATCTACCGCCAGCGATTTCAACATCGTTGAACTTAGTACCCTTGAGAGCAGCAACAACGTCGAGGTAAAGAGGTTCGCCGAGTGCGCCAGGTTCCTTTGTTCTGTCGAGAACGGAAATCTGCTTAACAGTGTCAGGGATAGCTTCGATGAGCTTGTCAGCGCAGAAAGGTCTGTAAAGACGAACCTTGATAAGACCGAGCTTAGCGCCTTCTGCCTTTGCGAGGTAATCAATTGTTTCCTCGATAGTATCACATACAGAACCCATAGCGATGATAACGTGTTCAGCGTCTGGAGCACCGTAGTAGTTGAAGAGCTTGTAGTTTGTACCGATCTTCTTGTTAACCTTGTTCATGTAATCTTCAACGATAGCAGGGAACTTGTTGTAGAATTCGTTACAAGCTTCACGAGCTTGGAAGAAGATGTCACCGTTCTGAGCAGTACCGCGGAGAACAGGGTGTTCAGGGTTAAGAGCACGGTTTCTGAAAGCCTGAGCAGCCTTCTTGTCGAGCATATCTTCGAGATCCTTGTAATCCCAAGCTTCGATCTTCTGGATTTCGTGAGAAGTACGGAAACCATCGAAGAAGTGGAGAACAGGAACTCTGCCCTTGATTGTGGAAAGGTGAGCAACAGCACCGAGGTCCATAACTTCCTGAACGTTGGAAGCACAGAGCATAGCGAAGCCTGTCTGACGACATGCATAAACGTCAGAGTGATCACCGAAGATGTTAAGAGCGTGGGAAGCAACACATCTTGCAGAAACGTGAATTACGCAAGGGAGAAGTTCACCAGCGATCTTGTACATGTTAGGGATCATAAGAAGAAGACCCTGAGAAGCTGTGTAAGTAGTTGTGAGAGCACCAGCAGCGAGAGAGCCGTGTACAGTACCTGCAGCACCGGCTTCAGACTGCATTTCTGCAACCTTTACAGGCTGACCGAAGATATTGTTCTGCTTCTTAGCAGCCCACTGGTCAGTAACCTCAGCCATAACAGAGGAAGGGGTGATAGGGTAGATAGCAGCAACGTCAGTGAATGGGTAGGAGACCCAAGCAGCAGCGTTGTTACCGTCCATGGTTTTCATTGATCTTGCCATTTTGGACAGTCCTCCTAAAATTACAAATTTGTATGACTTTTATAATAGTACATACGTTGATATTATTTTAACACAAAACTGCGTTGTTGTAAAGTGGTTTTTTTCTGAAAATATAGAAATTTCGGGATGTTTTTTGTACAATAAACGAATGGGAGAGTGGTTGGTATTGTAAATTGTAATTTAGCACATCAGCTTATGTAGCGAAAATTTTGGGTTTCCAAAGGGGACGGTGTCCCCTTTGGTGGGGGTCTTGGGGGCGAAGCCCCTGAGTCGCCCGTCGCAACGAGCGAAATCTTTCTTGCGTCCGCAGACGCGCCTGAGAAGCGCATCTGAAAGGTGAATTTTGAAGCGATAGCTTCAAAAGAGGAAATCTCTGCAAGAGAGAGATTTCCTAACAGTAGCGAAGCTACTGCGGTTCTATAGTGATAAAGATAAAGTGTGTTCAAAACGTTCCACTGGAACGTTTTGAAGGAAAAATTATCTTGTAATTGCAACAAGGGGAAGCGGTCTTGTCCGCTTCCCCTCGAAATGCTATCGCATTTCTCACCTCTTTCACCGTTTTTGAAAGCAAGGGGTATTTCGCCCTCTGCGGAGGGCGACTCAAGGGCTTCGCCCCCAAGACCCCCACCAAAGGGTGCACACACCCTTTGGAAACCCGTTGCCGCTTCGCTAACTCTGATAGTTTGTTTTGTGCTAAATTACAATTTAATGTTCAAAATCACCAACTTTTCCACCCGTGAAAAAATTTTTTGTTGAAAATTAAAAAAATTGCGAAAAACACTTGACAGCAACCCTTAAAATGTTATATAATTTAGACTTGATGGGGTATCTTACCCCGAAGCCTTATACGGATAAATCGCAGAAGGAGGAGAAATCATGAAAAGAACATATCAGCCTAAGAAGCTCCACAGAAAGAAAGAGCACGGCTTTATGAAGAGAATGTCTACAAGAAACGGCCGCAAGGTTCTCGCTAGAAGAAGAGCTAAGGGCAGAGCAAGACTTACTCACTAAGGTCTGCTGCAAATCACAGCTACGTTTGTGTAAAAATGATTAGACCGCAATATGGGGTTTTGCCTTGAGTTGCGGTCTTTTTATTTATCATGAGTAATTTTTGTTGCTGATATTACAGATTGTAAAGGTTTTGCTTATGAAATATACTATTAAAATAAAAGAGAATAAGGACTTTGTAAATCTGTATAAGCGGGGCAAGTTTGTGGCAGGTAAGGCGATTACGATTTATTACCGCAAAAACCGCTTCGGCAAGACCCGTCTGGGTATTACAACGGGTAAAAAAATCGGCAACGCTGTTACCCGAAGCCGATGCAGGAGAATTATCCGTGCTGCATATTACGCAAACGAGGAGGCTTTCCCTAAGGGGTATGACTATATTATAGTTGCACGTTCCTATTGCGGCGAGTGTAAATCCACTCAGCTTGCGGATTTTATGAGAATGAGAGCAATTCCCGAAATGCTGAAGAAAATTGAAAATAAGAATACTGGCAGTAATAAGAATATTAAAAAATAACTGTCTGTATATTAAATATAACAACTTTAAGTATATGAAGAAAATTTTATTACTTTTAGTAAAATTATATAGAAAGCATATCTCCCCGAAAAAAGCACCCTGCTGTAAGTATCACCCTACCTGTTCAACCTATGCGCTGGACGCGTTGGAGAAGCACGGCGCATTGAAAGGAACAATCCTGACAGTGTGGAGAGTGTTGCGGTGTAACCCCTGGAGTCTGGGGGGGATTGATTATGTCCCCGACAAGTTCAGCCTTTATACGCTGAGTAAAAGGTATGGCAAGGGGAGGACTACTCCAAGTGAGGAGTGTGGAGATTGGAATGTGGAGTTACTCCACAAACCCAAAACATAAAAGTTTCGTCCACCTTTTCAAAGGTGGCGGTTTCCAAAGGCAGAGCCTTTGGTCGCTCTCCGCAGAGAGCGAAATCCTTTCCTGCGTCCGCAGACGCGCCTGAGAAGCGCCTCTAAAGGGTGAATTTCGCAACTGTGTTGCGAAAGAGGGATTTTCTGCAAGAGAGAAAATCCCTAACAGTAGCGAAGCTACTGTTTAGTGGCGAAGCTACTGTTTAGTGGCGAAGCTACTGTTTAGTGGCGAAGCTACTGCCATTTCACAGCGAAAAATAAATCAGAAATCAACATAACAAATAGTTATGTTACAATAAATTATTACATTTAATAAACTATCGGAGGTCAAAATGAGCGAAATTATCGGTTACCCATTAGGATGGGTCATGTGGCTTATGTATCAGATTACGGAGAATTACGCGTGGTCAATCGTAATCTTTACATTAATCATCAAAATTATCCTGTTCCCGTTATCTGTAAAACAGCAGAAATCTTCTGCCGCAATGGCTGCTTTCCAGCCAAAGCTTGAAAAGCTGAAAAAACAGTACGCAAACAACCAGCAGAAGCTTCAGGAGGAGCAGATGAAGCTCTACTCCGAAGAAGGCATCAACCCGATGGCAAGCTGTCTGCCGCTGTTTATCCAGCTTCCAATCCTCTATGGTGTGTTCGATGTTGTTTACCGTCCGATTACACATATTATCCGTGCAGGCAAGGACGTTATCGCGCAGGCTACCGAAATCACAAAGGGTCTGCTTACAGATGTCAGCAAGGAAACCCTTTCAAACTTCAATCAGCGTCCCGAAATATATATCGTTAAGGAAATCCAGAAGAACCCTGACGCTTTTTCAAGTCTTGACGCTGAGTTTGTTGAAAATGTTACAAATTTCAATAACAAGCTCTTCGGTATCGTTGACCTCGGCGATATCCCTACCCTCAAGCCTGAGGTGTGGAACACTGTCGCAATTATCCTTATCCTTATTCCGTTCATGTCCGGTATAATCCAGCTGATTATGACCGTTTATTCCCAGATAAGAAGCAAGAAGCTCAACCCTGACGCTCCAAGTATGGCAGGTATGAACATCATGCTCTATGTAATGCCTGTTTTCTCCGTGTGGATTGCATTCAGCTTCCCTGCAGGTATCGGTTTCTACTGGACAATGTCTTCACTGTTCAGCTTTGTACAGTCAATTATCCTCTACAAAATCTATACTCCTGAGTACGTTGCAAAGCTTGTCGAAAAGGACAAGGAAAAGCGTAAGCACAAGAAGCGCCCCAACATGATGGAACGCTATCAGCAGATGATGGAAGAACAGATGGGACAGCAGACAGGTGCACCTGTTGATAACAGCAGAAAAATTGCAACAGCTAAATCCTCTGACGACGAAAGCGGCGAAGTTAAGCTTTCCCGTTCGAAGCAGAAGGAATACGAAAAGATGATTATCCGTGAAGCACGCCGCAGACAGGCTGAAAAGTACGGCGAGGAATTCATCGACGACGACGATGAGTAAGTTTGGAGAGTGGAGTGTGGAGTGAGGAGTTAATGTGTCACTTGGCACATACGGTAATTTATAGCATAATTGAAATAATAACTCCACATTCCACTCTCAACACTCCAAACTCTGAATGCCTTAAACAAACCCAGGGTTTGTTAATAATATTAGTCAAAATTGAAAGGAAGGTCAGTATGGCAGAAATCAAAAAAATCTTTACAGCAAAGTCCATAGAGGAAGCTAAGGCTATGGCAGCACAGGAATTCGGTGCTGAAGAAAGCAAAATCACCTTCAATGTAATCGAAGAACCGAAGAAGGGTCTGTTCGGCAAGGTAAAGGGCGAAGCAAAGGTAGAGGCTTCCTATGAACAGTCCAAGGCACAGCTCGCAGGCGAGTACATCAAGTCAATCCTCGCAAATATGGGTATCGCAAATGATATCAGCATCGAAGAAACTGAAGACGGTGCAACAATCGAAATCCTCGGCGATACAACAGGCGCTGTAATCGGCAGACGCGGCGAAACACTCGACGCTATCCAGTACCTCGCTTCCATGACAGCAAACAGAGGCGATAAGGAGTACTACAGAATTACAGTTGACTGCTGCGGATACCGTGAAAAGAGAAAGGTTATCCTTGAAGAGCTTGCTGCAAAAATTGCAAAGACAGTTATCCGTACAGGCAGAACTTCTACACTCGAGCCAATGAACCCATACGAAAGAAGAATTATCCACTCCGCAGTTGCAAATATCGAGGGCGTAACCTCCAAGAGCATCGGCGAGGAGCCATACAGAAAGGTTGTTATTTCTTCCACAAATTCACGTCCGAAAAAGGATTTCAAGGGCGACCGCAGACCTCGCAGACGTGACAAGAACCCTGACGAGTATACACCACGCTCAATGGATATGATGAAAACTTCCTTTGAAAAGGACTATAAGCGTCCGAAGCCTGAGGACAGCCTCCTCGTTGAAGGCGACCTCTACGGCAAAATCGATATCTAATAAATCACAGATGTTTTTACGGGAACATGGGAGCAAATCCCGTGTTCCCGATTTTAATTCGTAATGCGTAATTCGTAATTCGCAATGCGCAATTATTGTATAAACCGTAATTTGCACATTATATTTAAATTTATGAATTAACGAAACATTTTAGAAACTCGGAAATAACCGCTTGCGTTTGTTTTAATTACGCATTGCGAATTGCGAATTACGAATTATTTAGGAGGAACGAGTATGCCCACAATCGCCGCAATATCGACACCCCGTGCGCAGGGAGGAATTTCGGTTATCCGAATTTCGGGTGAAAACGCACTGGAAATCGCTGAGAAAATCTTTGCGCCCGTGTCAACAAGCCTTACCGCAACTCAGATGCAGGGCTACACCTGCGCCTATGGCAACATTATAAACGGCACGGAAACCGTTGATGACGGCGTGCTGACCGTGTTCCGTGCACCAAAATCATACACAGGCGAGGACGTTGTGGAAATCTCCTGCCATGGTGGAATTTTCGTCACGGACAAGGTTTTGCAGCTTATTTTCGCAAACGGCGCTGCACCTGCCGAAGCTGGCGAGTTCACCAAGCGCGCGTTCCTCAACGGAAAAATGAGCCTGACCCAAGCCGAAGCGGTTATGGACGTCATCTCCGCAGACGGAAAAGCAGGTCTGCGCTGTGCAGAAGCGCTGAAGGAAGGCTCTCTCTATCGACGTATCAAGGCCGTTTCTGACACCACCTTGCAGCTTTTAGGGTCACTTGCCGCGTGGGTTGACTACCCCGACGACGATATCCCGGCTGTTGATGATGAGGAAATTTTTGTCACTTTGGAGCACGCCGTGCAAAACCTTGACCAGCTGTTGTCCACCTACGACAGCGGCAGAATTATCCGTGAGGGCGCTGATACAGCAATTGTAGGAAAGCCAAATGTTGGAAAATCTACCCTTATGAACCTGCTTTCAGGCTGTGAAAGAAGCATCGTAACCGACATCGCAGGAACAACCCGTGACGTGGTTGAGGAGTCCGTGCGACTGGGAGATATCGTGCTCCGACTGTCCGATACCGCAGGAATTCACGAAACAGGGGACGTTGTAGAGAGCGTTGGCGTGGAAAAAGCGCTGAAAAAGCTTGAAACCGCCGATTTAATCCTCGCCGTGTTCGATATGGGCGCGGAAATTACCGCCGAGGACAGAGAGCTTGCGGAAAAGTGCAGGGGCAAGAATGCCGTTGCAATCCTCAATAAATCCGATTTGGAGCAACGCTTTGATTTGTCGGCAATCTCCGACAATTTCAGCGAAGTAGTTACAATCTCCGCAGGGCAGGGCGAGGGACTTGACCGCCTAAAAACAGCAATCGAGAATATCTATAAGCTTGCGAACATCAACTCCGATATGGGTATCCTTGCAAATGAGCGTCAGCGTGGCTGTGCTGTAAAGGCAAAGGCCAGCTTCGAGGAAGCTCTCGGCGCACTCCGTGCAGGCGCAACCTATGACGCGGTAAATATCCTAATCGACGACGGCGAAAACTATCTCCTCGAACTGACAGGCGAGCGTGCCTCGGAAGCTGTCGTGAATGAAGTATTCTCACGTTTCTGCGTGGGTAAATAAGAGGTGCAGTATGGCTTCAAGTAAAGCGTATTTAGAATTTATTTCAGAGCAATTATCCGAACTGGAAGAAATAACATACAGAGCGATGATGGGCGAGTACATCATTTACTATCGCGGCAAGATTGTCGGCGGAATTTATGACGACAGATTGCTTGTGAAGCCTGTCAAATCGGCAGCTGCCCTTATGCCCGACGCTGTGTATGAGTTGCCCTATGAAGGTGCAAAGGAAATGCTGTTGGTCGATAATGTAGACAGCAAGGAATTCCTTACAGAGCTTTTTAATGCGATGTATGACGAATTACCTGCACCAAAGAAAAAGAAATAAAAGTTTCAATTTATTAATCCGACAAAAAACATAATCAAGGATTTCGTTTTTGTTCCACGTAGAACAATTTTATAATTCCAACAAACCAACGGTGTTTTTGCGGAGCAAAAACCCGTAAACGAACGCAAGCATTCGTTTTAATTACGCATTACGAATTAAATAGAAACGAGGTGCTCAGATGAGCCATTATATAGACAGCTACGACGTTGCCGTAATCGGCGCAGGTCACGCAGGCGTTGAAGCCGCCCTTGCCGCCGCACGTCTTGGTGCAAAAACCGTGCTGTTCAGCATTTCGCTGGACAACATCGCAAATCTGCCCTGTAACCCGTCAATCGGCGGCACGGCAAAGGGACACCTTGTCCGTGAAATCGACGCAATGGGCGGCGAAATGGGCAAGGCGGCTGACCAGTGCTTTATCCAGAGCCGTATGCTCAACAGGGGCAAAGG
>JAZUSM010000023.1:0-9471 GCA_045606725.1 Oscillospiraceae bacterium
TCCATCTCTGGAATTTCAGGGTTCTTTCTTAGGTTTGTATTCGTTACTTCAACCATTGTTCAATTTTCAAGATTCCAACCTGAACACTTCGTGTTCTGCTCTAAGAATCGCTTCGTAATTCTTTTATGCTTTTGTTCCTCAACTTCTCAGCCGAAGTGCTTATCTATTATATCATAAGCTCTTTCGTTTGTCAAGTACTTTTTCAAAATTTTTTAAATTTCTTTTCGTACCCGTTCGCTGTGGAACTTTTTTATTATAGCACATCACTTTGAGTTTGTCAAGAGTTTTTTCAAACTTTTTTGAATTTTTTTATTTCTCTTTTTCGACATCCTCATCGGACAGCTTTAATAGCATACCACAAACAAAATCATTTGTCAAGCGTTTTTTGAAATTTTCTTCAAAAAATTTTCCGCAAGGCAAGAAAACCCTTTCCCTGCCTCACGGAACTGTTTATATATACACATCTCAACAGCATGCATAGATGTGGTTACTCCACTAATATCCCCCCGCTGCGACAAATTATGACTATAAAATTATTCCACAAAAACGGGGTACTATATACAATAGTACCCCGATATCAGTTCATAACAAACAACAGTTACCGAGCCGCCGGCTGCCAATCCACACATTGCATATTACAGACTGGCAAAGGCGACACTCCTTTTACGGATTTGCCTTTGTGCTGTTTGAAGCGATTTCCTTCACGGAAGTTACCATACCTGCAAGGCTCTGGATTTCGGAAGGAATGATAATCTTTGTTGCCTTGCCGTCGGCAGCCTTTGCAAAAGCTTCCAGGCTCTTGAGTGCGATAACGTTGTCCTGTGGGTTGGATGCGTTCAGCTTTACAAGGCTTTCTGCGAGAGCGTTCTGAACAAGTGCGATAGACTCAGCTTCACCCTGTGCTTCGAGAATCTTCTGCTGTCTTACAGCGTCAGCACGGAGAATCATAGCTTCCTTTTCAGCTTCTGCACGGAGAATTTCAGCTTCCTTGTCAGCCTGAGCACGGAGAATCTTGGACTCCTTTTCACCCTCTGCAACAAGTACCTGTGATTTCTTTTCACCTTCAGCCTGAAGAATCTTTTCACGACGTTCACGTTCAGCCTTCATCTGCTTTTCCATGGAGTCCTGGATTTCTCTTGGCGGAATGATATTCTTCAGCTCAACACGGTTAACCTTGATACCCCATGGGTCTGTTGCTTCGTCAAGGATAGCTGTGATTTTTGCGTTGATTACATCTCTTGAAGTAAGAGTTGAGTCAAGTTCAAGCTCACCGATGATGTTACGGAGAGTTGTTGCTGTAAGGTTTTCAATAGCGGAAAGAGGTCTTTCAACACCGTATGTGTAGAGCTTTGTATCTGTAATTCTGTAGAATACAACAGTGTCAATCTGCATTGTTACGTTATCCTTTGTAATAACAGGCTGTGGCTTGAAGTCAGCAACCTGCTCCTTTGTGGAAACACGCTTTGCAACCTTGTCGATAAAAGGAACAACGTAGTGCGGACCAGCTGTAAGTGAACGTGAATATGTTCCGAGTCTTTCAACAACGTACTCAGTAGCCTGCGGTACGAACTTGATACCCGAAATAAAGATGATTACTACCAGAATCAAAAGGCCAATAAGAATGTACTCCATAAAAAACAATCCTTTCTCAAATCAGTTTTTCTTTTCAATGCTTTCGGAATCCCGTGCAACAACAACCTTTGCCGAACGTATTTCCTTTACAACAACGATTTCGTCTTCGGGAATATCCTCACCATTTTCCGAAACCGCCGCCCAGTTTACACCGCTGAGCTTTACTCTGCCCTTGCCTGTTGCATTGTCAATCGCTTCGATTACAACAGCTGTTTTGCCGATTTCAAGCTCAGAATTTGTCGGAATAAACTTATTCGGAAGCAATTTCTTCAGCAGCGGACGTGTGAAAATCAGCATAATTACCGCAAGCACAGTAAATACAATAAGCTGCACAAAAAGCGGTGCGCCAAGACCTGCCGCAATAAGTGCACCCAGTGCACCTGCCGCAAACCATATTGCTACAAGCGCAAAAGTTGCACCCTCAACAATAAGCGCCGCAACCAGCACTACAGTCCATACTATTACCATACAAGCCTCCTTTTCTGCAAGATTAATATAGTATATGTATTATCCTGCAATATTACTATACCATATTACTGCACTAAATGCAAGTTAAACTTTGGAAACAACAGTTACGAATTGTAATAATTATAATCCGGCGCACGGATTATTATGCTGAACTATAATTTCCAAAACAGTTGAAATTATGGTGATTATTATGATATAATATATAAAAAGTCTTTAGGGGGAATCATTTTGAACGGAATTGAAGAGTACAACAACAAAATCAAACAGGTGCTTGTCACAAAGGAACAGATTGACGAGGCTATCAAAAAGGCAGGCGCTTACATCGACAGCATTTATGACGGCAGACCTATTCTGCTGGTAAGCATTTTAAAGGGCGCGTTTGTTTTTATGGCAGACTTGTGCCGTGCAGTAACCGTACCATGTGAAGTCGGATTTATGTGCGCAAAAAGTTATTACGAAGGCACGATTTCAACGGGCGTCGTAAAAATCACAATGGACCTTGATCAGGATATCAGCAAGTACCACGTTGTAATTGTTGAGGACATCATTGACACAGGCCGTACACTTAACGACGTCGCAAAAATGCTTAAAGCAAGAAATCCTATCTCTTTCACGGTTATCACTCTGCTGGACAAGCCTGACAGACGTATTGTTGACTTCAAAGCTGACATGGCGCTTTTCACTATCCCCGATTATTTCGTAATCGGATATGGCCTTGACTGTGCTGAAATGTACAGAAACCTGCCGTATATAGCTGAATACAAGGCTGTTGAATAAGGGGGATTACATATGTTTGAAAAGGTTTTTAAGCTGAAAGAAAACAACACAAACACCCGAACAGAGGTCCTGGCAGGTCTTACCACATTTATGACAATGGCGTATATCCTTGCCGTTAACCCAAGTATCCTCGGCGACGCAGGAATGAATCCGACCGCCGTGCTTCTGGCAACCTGTATAGCATCTTTCCTCGGCACTGCACTTATGGCGCTTCTTGCAAACTATCCTTTTGCACTTTCTGCAGGTATGGGTCTTAACGCATATATGGCCTACACCGTTGTCGGCGCAATGGGTTATCCGTGGCAGGTCGCACTGCTGGCAGTTTTCATTGAAGGAATTGTATTTATAATTCTTTCCCTTACAAACGTGCGAGAAGCAATTTTCAACGCAATCCCAATGCAGCTGAAAAATGCAGTTTCGGTCGGCATCGGCTTGTTTATCGCATTCATCGGCCTGCAAAGCGCAGGCTTAAGCGTTGCAAACAGTTCAACCCTTGTTACAATCACAAGCTTCACAAATAATTTCAGCACATCGGGCATCAGCGCCGTGCTTGCTGTAATCGGAACAATTGCTACAGCAATTATGTACATCAAAGGCTTCAAGGGTGCAATTCTTTTCGGTATCCTCGGCACATGGCTGCTTGGCATGCTTTGTCAGCTGACAGGAATTTACGTTCCCGATGCAGCGGCAGGTTACTATTCGCTTTATCCAGCCCTTGCAATGACAGATTTCTCCGCACTCGGCGATACATTCGGACAGTGCTTCAAGGTTGATATGAACGGCGTGGGCATTTTCAATTTCATTGTTGTAATCTGTTCGTTCCTGTTTGTTGACCTTTTTGATACACTTGGTACGCTCATCGGCGTAAGCACAAAGGCAGATATGCTTGATAAGGACGGCAAGCTGCCAAGAATACGTCCCGCCCTTTTAGCTGACGCAATCGCAACCTCAGGCGGCGCAATCCTCGGAACATCAACAACAACCACCTTTGTTGAGTCCTCCTCAGGAGTTGCGGCAGGCGGAAAAACAGGTCTTACATCAATGACAACAGCGCTTATGTTCCTGATTTCAATGTTCTTTGCACCTGTTTTCACAGCAATTCCTTCTTTCGCAACTGCCCCTGCACTTATCATCGTAGGTTTCCTTATGTTCACCAATATCGTTAATATGAAGCTTGACGGCGATAACTACACAACTGCAATTCCCGCATATATCTGTGTAATTGCAATGCCTCTTTTCTACAGTATTGCCGAGGGAATATCAATGGGTGTAATTTCCTATGTGATAATCAATCTCATCTGCGGCAAGCGCAAGGATATTTCTCCTGTAATGTATGTGCTTGCAGTATTGTTCATACTCAAATATATTTTCCTGTAATCGCATAAATAAAATCAAGCCGCAAGTGATTCTCACTTGCGGCTGTTTTTTGTGAAATGCTATTTCAGACATAAAAAGAGGAACCCTGGGGTTCCTCTTTAATGTACATTATTTCCGAAGTAAAATTAGTTTCTCTTCTTGGAAACAACTGCAGCTGTACCAGCGAGAGCCATTACTACAGCCATAGCAGCAACTGGAGCATTGCCTGTTGCAGGAGCATCTGTTGCAGGAGCATCTGTTGCAGCTTCAGCAGCTGGAGCACCGTTCTTCATGAGTTCAGCGGATTCTTCTTCAGTTACGGACTTGAATTCGCCCTGAGCAGAACCAGCAGAAAGTTCAGCGGACTTGATGTTAACGTGGCAAACCTGGAAAGCAAGACCAGCAGCTTCGCTGTCGCCGCCTTCGTAGTCAACAAATGTGGACCATACGGACTCTGGAACTACGAATTCGATTGTTGTGCAGTCCTTAGGAACAACGATGAAGCCGTCGCCCTTAGCGTAAGCTGTATCAGATGAAAGACCTGTGAAAGTGATCTGATCCCAGGAAACGCAGATGTTCATAGGCTTGAGAAGGGAGTTGATATCGCCAACCAGTGGAGCCTTCTGCTCAACATCGAGAACAACCTTAACGTCGCCGCCGATAGCTGCGAATTCAGCCTTAGGAATTACAGTAGTTGCGCCCCAGTCACCAGGATAGTCACCAAATGTAACAGTTGCTGCGAATGCGTTTACTGCTGTCATAGAAACAGCCATTGCTGCTGCTGCGATTGCAGCTACAATCTTCTTAAGTTTCATTGTTTTTTCCTCCAATTCATTTGACAGTAACCCTGTCTGTAATTAACAACTTAATTATATCACTAATTTTTCCCGAACACAACATCTTTTTTAAATAATTATTATAAAACTTTTTTGTGCAAAATATAGAACATTTGCTATGTAACCGTTTTCTTGAGCAATCTAACAAAAGGACGCCCTTGCGGACGTCCTTGATTTGTTTAATATGTTTCTCTTAGAGTGAAGCAATTAGTTTCTCTTAGAAGTGAAACGATTAGTTTCTCTTCTTGGATACAAGTGCAGCAGCACCAGCGAGAGCCATTACAGTAGCGATGGAAGCAACAGCAACGTTACCTGTAGCAGTAGCTTCTGTTGTTGTGTCAGCTTCTGGAGCTTCTTCAACAACTTCTTCAACTACCTCTTCTTCAACGATTTCTTCTTCAACAACTTCTTCTGCTACTACTGCTTCTTCTTCAGCAGGAGCTTCTGTTGTTTCTTCTGCAGGAGCTTCTTCAGCTGGAGCTTCTGTTTCAGCAGGAGCTTCTTCCTTAGCAGCTGGTGTAAGAACTACGCCGTCAGCACCGAGAACTTCAACGCTATCGATTGTGATATCAGAACCCCACCACTGCTGCATCCAAATCTGTGCATATGGGTTTGTTGGGTCTGTAGCGTCAGATTCAGCAAATACAGGAGCATCCTTAGTAAATGTTACCTTGCCGCCGGAAGCGTTAATTTCCTTGCCAGCATCAGCATTACCCCATTCGTGAGATTCCCAACCTGTTGTTGCGCTGTTAAAACCAACACCGCCGCCGAGACCGCTGTCGATATCGCCGGAAATGTTGAATGTAAAGCCGTAAACATCTGTTACAGTATAACCCTCAGCGATAAGGTCGAGAGTATATCCGTTTGGATAATCCTTGATAGCAAATGCGCTGATTGCCATTGTAGAAACAGCAACAGCTGCTGCTGCGATAGCAGCTACAATCTTCTTAAGTTTCATTGTTTTTTTCCTCCAAATAATAAATTGACGTTTTAACGCCTTTATAACAATAATTATAACATCATAGCCTGTTTTAAACAATATATTTTTTTTATAATTATTATTATGTTTTTTTGTTGATTATATTGAATTTCCGTGCATAAAAATCCGCCTCATTTTGCGAAGCGGATTTTACGTCGAAGTTAAATTAGTTCTTCTTGGAAGCGATAGCAGCAGCGCCAGCGAGAGCCATTACAGCAGCAACGCCTGCGATTGGAGCATTACCTGTTGCAGGAGCTTCTGTTGTTGTAGCTTCTTCAGCAGTAGCTTCAGCAGCAGCGTCAGCAAGTACAGCCTGAGCTTCATCAATATCTACTGTGTACTGTGTGCCAGCGTATGTATCCCAGCCGAGGCAGAGGAAGTCAACAGTTGCACCCTTTTCTACAGGAATTCTGAGTGTAGCTTCGTTGCCAACTACTTCACCGAGCCATGTGTTGCCGTTGATGCCGCCTACGGAATCATCTTCCTTATCGCCAGTAGCATCCCAGCCCCATGTTACCTGAGCGCCGCCCCACTGATAGTAGTTCTTTGTGCCGTCAGGAAGTGTTACGATAACGCCGTTGCCGCACCAGTCATTGAAACCGAATGTAGCGCCTTCATCAACAGGATCAGCGTAAACGATGTTTGCTGTAACCTGTGTAACATCACCTACAACTTCGAAAGAAGCACTTGGGATTGTACCGTCTGTGTATGCGCAATCAACAGCGAATACGTTTACAGCCATTGTAGAAACAGCAACTGCAGCAGCTGCAACAGCAGCAAGGATATTTCTTGTCTTCATAATAAATTCCTCCAAAAATAATTTAGCATTTTAATGTAAGTTTATTATACACCATTTATTTCAAAAAATCTATATTAATTTTGTATCAAATAATAACGTTTACATTGTGCAGTTGCACAATAAAACGCCCTCTTTCCGGTGTAAGAGGGCGCATATTCAATCCTTTTTCCTTGACATGAACGCAATCACACCTGCAAGAGCCGTTACTGCCGCCATAGGTGAAAGCGGAGCATTGCCCGTGTCAGGAACTGTAGTTGCATCTCCTGGGAGAACATTTCCCTGCTGAGTGTTGTCGTCCTGCGGAATATCTGTTACAGAACCTGTCGCAGCATCGTCGTCTTTTTCAGCAGAACCCTGCTCATTGTCGGAGCCCGGGGTTTCAGCCCCGTCCTCGCCGCCTGAAGCGATATTTTCCTTTACAATTCCGGTGCCCTTGATTTCAAAGGTTACCTCGATAGATTTGATGCCCGATGTCCAGTCGGACTTGTACGCAAAATTCTCACTTGCGTCAACAAGCGGATTAAGGATATTGATTTTCATAAAACCGCTGTCGTTTACATCGCTTACTGATGTGTTGCCCTGAATATCATTTCCGTCCGCCTTAACGCTTACAATACTCATCTCAGCGTCAGGAAACTCTGCAAAACGGCTGTCAGCGCCGCTTCCTGTTGCCGCAATATCTGAGCTTAAACAGAAAACGTGCCCGTAATTCATCTTCTCCTTGAATTCAACCGCTGTTGTATATGTACCGTCACCTGTGATTTCCGCAGGTGTAACGGAAGCAATTCCTATTGTATTTTCCCCGTCAAGACCGCCGCCCCAGTAAACCTGACTGCTCCATGTTTCGTCAGCCACATAAATTGAAGCTGAACCGATTGTTTCGGCAGAAGCAGTTATTGCCGCCGCTGAAAGTGCAACAGCGCCTGCCACAGCCACGGAAAGCATTTTTCTGAAATTCATAGCAACCTCTCCCATTAAGGAATTATCGTACAAACAATTATACATTTTAATTATATCCTATAAAAACATAAAAGTCCATACCGATTTTTAACAAATTTTGCCTCCTTCATTTAACAGCCCGCACAAAAAAATAAGCTCCGCCTTATTCAGACGGAGCATGCAAGCAATATCGAATTACTTAGCCTTCTTAGCAACAACTGCAGCTGCAGCGAGTGCTACAGGAATTACAGCGAGAGCAACAGCGGAGTTACCTGTTGTTGGGTTTTCAACTTCAACTTCTTCTTCCTCAACAACTTCTTCCTCTGTGATTTCTTCTTCAGTAATTTCTTCCTCTTCAGTTACTTCCTCAGTGATAACTTCTTCTTCAAGAACTTCGTCATCAGCTTCAGCACCAGCAGCGAATGCTGTTGTAGCAACCATAGATGTAACTACAGCGCAAGCAGCGATAGCAGCGAGAATCTTCTTCATATTAGTTTCCTCCTAATTAATAGTATACATATAGTTTGTCTTAACTATGTTGTAATTATAACACAATAAAGCTCTAAATCCAATTGCTGAATTAACAATTTTTCAAAGTGATATCGTGTTTATTTTGTTTGTTATCTACAAAATCAAGGATTTTTTTCACTCAAAAATGAAAATTTGGTTACATTTTTTGTTACTTTTTCCATTGACCCTGTAATTGCCTTCAAGAAAAGAAAGGACTTCAATATGAAGTCCTTTCCTGAAAAACCAATTAGTCAACCAGTGAAATGATAGCCATTTCAGCTGCGTCACCGCGTCTTGGTCCGATCTTGATGATTCTTGTGTAACCGCCGTTTCTGTCAGCGTACTTTGGTGCAATTTCATCAAAAAGCTTCTTTACAACGTCTTCCTTAGTAACGTATGCAAGAACCTGACGCTTGGAGTGAAGGTCGTTTGTCTTAGCTGTTGTAATCATCTTTTCAGCCATAGAACGAACTTCTTTAGCTCTGGTTACTGTAGTTTCGATTTTGCCGTTTTCAAGCAGATATGTTACCATAGCTCTGAGCATAGCCTTTCTATGATCGCTTGAACGGCCCAGTTTTCTGGTTCCCGGCATTTATATTCACTCCTTACCAATCAATGTGTTATTCCTCTTCGGAGCTAAGATCAAAGCCCAGTGACTGGAGCTTCTCCTTAACTTCGTCGAAGGATTTCTTACCGAGGTTTCTAACCTTCATCATTTCCTCTTCGGACTTATTGATGAGGTCATCAACCGTATTAATTCCAGCTCTCTTCAAACAGTTGAAGGAACGTACTGACAAGTCAAGTTCCTCAATGGTCATCTCAAGGATTTTTTCCTTACCCTTGTCGTCCTTTTCAATCATGATTTCTGTGATTGCGGACTCGTCTGAAAGCTCTGTGAAAGGCTTCAGATGCTCAATGAGGAGATTGGCTGCCTGTGAAACTGCTTCCTTAGCGGAAACTACGCCGTCAGTCCATACTTCAAGAACGAGCTTGTCGTAGTCTGTTACCTGACCAAGACGAGTATCCTCTACAGTGTAGTTCACCTTCAGTACAGGGGTATATATGGAGTCAACCGCGATTACGTCGATACCGAAGTTGAAAAGCTGCTTATTCTTTTCGGCAGGAACATATCCGCGTCCCTTGTCGATAGTGATTTCCATATAAAGCTTAGCGTC
>JAZUSM010000024.1:0-7654 GCA_045606725.1 Oscillospiraceae bacterium
GAGTTGTTTGGCCACTTTTGTCTTCCTAAGACCGCTTGGCCTCCGACTTAGAATAATGATTGAACTTAAAAACGTAAAAATGTGCTTTGAGGATTTCAACGCTCTCGACGGCGTTGACCTTACAATAGAAGCTGGTACGGCTTTTGGTCTGCTCGGCTCAAACGGCGCAGGCAAATCTACCATTCTCCGTCTGCTTTCAGGCGTGTACGAAGCCGCTGAGGGCGAGGTGCTGATTGACGGCGAGCCTGCTTACGACAACGTTGCCGCAAAGCAGAAGGTTTTCTTCATCAACGACGAAACCGTGCAGTTCGGTGCAATGACACTGAGCGATATGCGTGCGTATTACAAGGGCTTTTACCCTAACTTTTCCGACGAAATTTTCGACAAGCTCAACGGTATCATCAAGCTTCCGGAAAAGAAGCGTATCGACAAATTCTCCAAGGGTATGAAGCGTCAGGCAATCGTTATCACAGGTCTTGCGGCTTGTACCGATTACCTTCTCCTTGACGAAGCCTTCGACGGACTTGACCCTACAATGCGAATTATCGTAAAGCGTATGCTTGTTGACGCAATGCTTGACAGAAAGCTTACAGTTGTAATCTCCAGCCACAACCTGAAGGAAATCAACGAGCTTTGTGACACAGCGGCACTTCTCCATCAGGGCAAGCTTCTGTTCAACCGTGACCTTGACAGTGTTAAGGGCAGTATCCACAAGGTACAGGCGGCATTTGATGCTGACAGCTCAGAAAAGGATTTTGAAGGTCTGGACGTGCTCCATTACGAAAGAAATCAGAGTATAACATACCTTATCATCAGGGGCGATGAGGAAACAATCCGTGCTGAACTTGAAAAGAAACAGCCTAAGGTACTTGACCTTATTCCGCTGACCCTTGAGGAAATATTCATCTACGAAATGGAGGGAATGGGCTATGACTGCAACGGTCTCGACTAAGAAAAACAAAGCGCCTAAGAAAATCAATCCTGCGCTTCATAACTGGCAAAGCAATATAAGAGAAAACAAAAAATTTACTATAATCCTTGCAATTCTTCACCTTGTTGCAGTACCTGCGTTTGCACTTGCAACAATTATTTCAATTTACACAAAGCAAGGAACTGACAACCTTGAAATGTATGGGGTAATTACTATCTGCACAACTGCACTTGCTGCATTTCTCGGTATCTTCGCTGCGGTTGACAGCTTCAAATGTCTGCATGACAAGTCCGTTGTGGATATGAAGCTTTCGCTTCCTATGAACAACACACAGCGTTTCTTCTCAAACTTCCTTTCAGGACTCTTTACATATCTTGCACCGTTTTTAGGGACACAGGTATTGTCTGTTCTTTTCTGCAGCTACGGCTGTCTGTTTATGGACGGCAGAACTTTCTACCGCATAACCTACGATTATTCGGGAGATATTACACGTCAGATTGAAGTTCCGTATGTATGTGATATTTTCGGTCAGGCAATGCCTATCCTTCTCAAGCTTATCGCGGGCGGCGCACTCTGTATGCTCATGCTTTACGTTATAACCGTACTTATCACAATCTGCTGCGGAAATAAGTTTGAAGCAATCGCATACACTGTCCTCATCAACGTGCTTATTCCGACAACAATTCTCTGCGTATTCTATTCAATGTACGAAAGCCTCTACGGTATCGACGCAGGAATTGTTGCTGTCAAGGTTATGCTTTACATCTCCGTAGCAGGCGGTATAATGGCATCTATCGACTGGGCAACACAGGGTGATATGCTTTACGGCGAAGTATTTTTCAATCACGGCGTATGGCTGCTGGTGTTTACCCTTGTTACCGCTGCACTTTTCACGCTCTGCTTCTTCCTCTACAGAAAGCGCCGTGCTGAACAGGTTTCAAAACCATTCGTGTTCAAGCTTGCATATTATATTGTAGTAACCTGCGCAATGTTCTGCATCATCTCTCTTTCTATGACAGAGGGCGGAGAACTTGTTCCTACAATTATAATCAGCGCAATTATCTATACAATTTTCGAGGTTGTGACAAACCGAGGATTTAAAAAATTCTGGCTCAGTGCAATAAAATATGCGGCAACCTTTATCGCTGTTGTTGCATTAATTACAATCGGCGAAAAAACTGACGGCTTCGGTGCAGTACAGCGTGTACCATCAGTTTCTGCTGTCAATTCCATAGAAATTGACTACAGCGGCTTATACGGCGATTTCCCTCTTTACTATGACGAATACACAGGCAAGGTTATGCCGAATTACATCATCAAGGATAAGGAAAATATTGAAACTGTAATAAAAGCACATCAGGCAATTATTGACCATTACAACGAAAATTTCGACCATTATGAAAGATATGATTACTATGGCCACAATGAAGAACTGATGACAACCGACAACACACTTTCCATTACCTACAACCTCAAAACAGGCGGAAGTTTTACAAGAACATATTACAGCTATTCCTCACAGCCTGTTGAAATTCTCACAGCAATTGACGTTTCTGAGGAATATAAGATTCAGGTAGCTGAAAACTACAAGAACTATATTATCAATATTCAGAAATATTACGAAAAAGAAATGCAGCGCCGTTCCGAAACAACTGTAAACAACGGATATTATGATGATTATGTCTATGAAACAGAAGTTCAGAACAGCATTATTCACCGCATGGGTTCATTAGGAAGTGCTTGTATTTCACCAAGCATAAGAATTGATAGCCTTGTTGCAAGAGATTTCTTTACACAGTTTGCTGACGCTTACTATAAGGACATCATGGCTATCAACGAGGAAAACTATTTCCGTTCCGAGCTTAAGAATGTGTGGTATTTCAACGCTCACATTTCGGGAATAACCATCATTGTTCCTGAATCCTTTACCAATACTGTTGAACTTCTCGAATACTTTGATTTCGGACTTCTCCGTGTTGAAGATATTTCCGACAAGGCTCTTCATAACAGCCTTGTAAGCCATGCGTCGAACAGCAACATCATGCTTTTCACAGAGGACGAATACAGAGATGTATACAACGTTGATGATGAGCTTCCTCTTCATGCGACTTATTCAAGATATTTCTATTACAACTATCTTAATGAGATTTTTGAAGCAAATGTATATGAATTTGACAGCGATTTCTTTAATCTCATCAGAGAAGCAAAACCGAGGAATATTGTGCCCGAAAATGGGTATGTTATCAGTGTCGGCGGCTTCAAGGGAGTAATTCCCGAAGAATTGCACGATATCGCTTCCGCAGTTCCGAGAAGTGACCGTGACCAAGAGCATGAAGGCCGCTACTCCCAGCTTTATGGTGAATTGAACGGTTATTATTGATTTTCATTGCCGGCTGGGAAATACCAATAACCAATAAAATTTCAATTGGTTATTGGTATAAGACAGTAGATTCAAACGGATAACACATCGCAGAGCACATAAATCCTGCGGGAAAGGAATTCCTGATGAAGAAGCTTATCACAGCGGCAATCGTACTTTCGGCTGCAGCAATCATTCTCACAGCCTGCTCTGCAGGAAATGACGAGGATACACAGACCGACTCACAGACTACAACGTCCCAGAGTCAGACCACAACCCAGTCCGAAACAACTATGAACGAAATCACCTCCGAAACAGGTGATGTTGACGGCGACGGCTTTATCGAAGAGCTTGGCACAGACGTCAACGATATGGTTGAAGATATCGTAACAGGTGCAGAAAGCATTGTTGACGATATCACAGACGGCAGTAACAATACAACTGCAAACTAAAAACAGCGGAAACCGATAATAAACGGTTTCCGCTGTTTTGTCATCTGAAGATAAATTACAATTTACCATCATAAACAGGAAAGTTCGGCAAAGCCGAACTCCTGAGTTGATTATTCTGCCCATAAGGCTAAGTACGCCTTATGTAGCGTCATTAGGAAGTCCGAAACTGATTGAAAGAGCACTGTTTACCCTTGTCATAGCCATCGGGTCAAGCTCTCCCATTCTTTCTTTCAGACGGGTTTTATCAATGGTACGGATTTGCTCCAGAAGCACAATACTGTCCTTCTGCAAGCCGCATTTATCCGCCGCAAGCTCAATGTGGGTCGGAAGCTTTGATTTGTCACGCTGGCTTGTGATAGCCGCCGCAATAACCGTAGGGCTATGCTTGTTACCGATGTCATTCTGCACGATAAGCACGGGACGTATTCCGCCCTGCTCCGAACCTACAACGGGACTTAAATCCGCGTAATAAATTTCTCCCCTTTTCACAGACATTTTCATACACTCCTGTTTTTCCGATTTGATAATAGTGTTGACGTAAATTTCTGAAATAATCATCATCGGCAATTTTTTCTCGGACGTATTTGGGTGTCCCATTTATTATATGCAGGGACAGGCAATGAGGTAAACCGCAATTTAAACGGTAATGGCTGTGCACATTGACTTTTCTGCGAAGATATGCTAAAATTATTCCGTACTTATTAAAAAAATCCCGAAAGGACGGTAATAATATGTCTAATATCGTTTCTGAAAAAATGTATGCCCTCGGCAGCAAGCGTTCTGAAATCCGTGAGCTTTTCGAGTACGGCAAAAAGCGCATCGCTGAAGTTGGTGCCGAAAATGTCTATGATTTCAGCCTCGGCAACCCAAGCGTTCCTGCTCCTGAATGTGTAAAGAACGCTCTTGCAAAGCTTGTTTCCGAAACTGACCCTGTAGCGCTTCACGGCTACACCTCTGCGCAGGGCGATGCAGGTGTGCGTCAGGCTTGCGCTGACTATGTAAAGAACACTCATGGCTGTGATTGCTCCGCTGACGACTTCTATATGACCTGCGGTGCGGCAGCTTCTCTTACAATCACACTCAACGCACTTTCCAACGAGGGTGACGAGGTTATCGCTCTTGCACCATTCTTCCCTGAGTACACCGTTTTCATCACTCAGGCAGGTATGAAATGCGTGCAGGTAAAGTGCAGCGAGGAAGATTTCCAGATTGATTTTGCAGCACTTGAAGCAGCAATCAACGAGCACACAAAGGCTATCATCATCAACTCCCCTAACAACCCATCAGGCGCAGTATTCTCCGAGAATACTATCAAGAAGCTTGCTGAAATGCTTGACAATGCACAGAAGAAGTACGGCAGAAGTATCTTCATCATCGCTGACGAGCCATACCGTGAGCTTGTTTACGATGCAGATATCAAGGTTCCGTTCATTCCTAACTATTATGACAACACAATCGTCTGCTACTCATTCAGTAAGTCACTTTCCCTCCCCGGCGAGCGTATCGGTTACATTTTTGTTCCGTCCAGGGCTTGCGATAACAGAGATATCTACTTCGCAGTATGCGGCGCAGGACGTGCACTCGGTTATGTCTGCGCACCAAGTCTGTTCCAGAAGATTGTTCCGGAATGTATCGGCAAGACAGCAGATATTTCCATCTATAAGAAAAACCGTGACCTGCTTTGCAATGCACTTTCCGAGTACGGCTACAAGGTAGTACGTCCCGACGGCGCATTCTATCTTTTCGTAAAGGCACTGGAGGAGGATTCCCGTGCATTCTGTGAAAAAGCAAAGGCACACGACCTGCTTATCGTAGCAAGCGACAGCTTCGGATTCCCTGGCTACGCAAGAATTTCCTACTGCGTATCAACTGAAATGATTGAGCGCGCGCTTCCTGCATTCAAGGCACTTGCTGAAGAATACGGCAAATAATTCACAGCCCGAAAGACTTTGGTTTTTCGGGCTGTTTTTATGAAAATGCAGAGGCAATAAATTGTAATTCAGACATGGTTTGAAACAGCGCAAAATCACATAAAAAAATTTACAATATAATTTCGTTGACATCACATAAAAAAATGTGTATAATTAAAATGTTGTGTAAATACAAAAATTGACCTGCAAAAAGGAGTGAAAAAAATGGACGCCGGGAATAATGGCAAGGGTATAAAACCGCGAAGTAGCGGCTTTGGTACGTATGCACACAGTGCGTCCGTTTCATTGCCGTAAAAATCAAGAACCAATTTGCTTCTTGGTATAGCAGTTTTATGCCTTCTATTTCAATCGAATAGGAGGTTTTTTTATGGATAAGGAGCTTGCTCTCGAATTAATCGGGAACAAACAGTTCGCTGCCCTCAAATCTGACCTGCAGGAAATGAACCCTGCCGACCTTGCTTTCCTTATAAGCGAGCTTGACGAGGACGAGGATTTCAGCGAAAAACAGCTGATTATGCTGTACCGCATTCTCCCTAAGGAGCTTGCGGCGGAGTCGTTTACCTATATGGACAGCGACACTCAGATGAAGCTTATCAATATCTTTTCAGATAAGGAACTCCGATACGTTATTGATGAGCTTTATATCGACGATACAGTTGACATTATTGAGGAAATGCCTGCAAATGTTGTATCACGTATTCTGCGTAATACCGACCCTGAAACAAGAAAACAAATCAATGAGCTTCTGAAGTACCCAAAGGACAGCGCAGGTTCTGTTATGACCACGGAGTTCGTTTACTTCGACAGGGATATTACTGTCAAGGAAGCTTTTGAGCGTATCAGAAAAATCGGTCTTGTAAAGGAAACTGTCTACACATGCTACGTTACCGAGGCAAGAAAGCTTCTTGGCGTTGTTACGGTGCTGGAAATGCTTGTTTCCGACGAGGACCAGCGTATTGAGGATATTATGGAAACCAACGTGATTTCCGTTAATACTCATGATGACCAGGAACACGTTGCACGTACAATGTCAAAGTACGACTTTGCGGCAATGCCTGTTGTTGACAACGAAAACCGACTTGTGGGCATCGTTACATTCGACGACGCGATGGACGTACTTCAGGAAGAAAATACCGAGGACTTTGCAAAGATGGCGGCGGTTATGCCTGCGGAGGACAGCTACTTCAAGACCTCTGTTTTTCAGCATGCAAAAAGCCGTATTCCGTGGCTGCTGGTGCTGATGCTTTCTGCGGCACTGACAGGTATGATTTCAACTCAGTTTGAGGCGCAGATTGCAATGATACCTATGCTTGTATCATTTATGCCGATGGTAATGGGTACTGGCGGTAACTGCGGCTCACAGAGCTCGACGCTGATTATTCGTGGTATGGCGCTTGAAGAAATCCGTCTGCGTGACTTCTTCAAAGTTATTTTCAAGGAATTCAGGATTGCCTTTCTCTGCTCGGTTGTGCTTGCAATTGTAAACGGTGCGAGAATATGGATTACCTACAGCGACCCTCAGCTTGCGATAGTTATTGCGCTGTCGATTATCGGCACGGTTATCCTTGCAAAGCTTGTGGGAGCAATGCTTCCTATGGCGGCTAAGGCTGTAAAGCTTGACCCTGCCATTATGGCGACACCGCTTATTACGACGGTTGTTGACTCCTGCTCGCTGCTGATTTACTTCACAATTGCCACGACAATCCTTGCGGACAGATTACAGTAATTACAAAACCACTTCTGACTTAAGAGTCGGGAGTGGTTTTATTTTATGTAATATCAGATTATAATTTAGCGGTATGTTGTGTATCCGCAATAACTTTTTGTAGGGGCGACTATCAGTCGCCCGCCAGCAATAACGAAATCCTGGGGGCGGATAATATGCGCCCCTACACAAACAAAAGTTGAAACACCACGACAAATTATAATCTGATATTACATAAAATAAAACCACTCCCCACTCTTACGTCAGAAGTGTTTT
>JAZUSM010000025.1:0-25467 GCA_045606725.1 Oscillospiraceae bacterium
CGCTCGTTGGTGTAGTAAATCTTTTCCTTTGGACGGTAGGTTGGCTTGATTTTTTCGATTTCTTCAACGCGTGCGCCGAAGATATATTCGTTTTCCCAGCCTGCTTCTTCAACAATTTCAACGTTTGCGCCGTCGTATGTGCCGAGTGTAACAGCACCGTTCAGCATAAACTTCATGTTGCCTGTACCGGAAGCTTCAAGACCTGCTGTGGAAATCTGTTCGGAAATATCAGCAGCCGGAATAAGCTTTTCAGCATAGGAAACATTGTAGTTCTGAACAAAGAGAACCTTCAGCTTATCCTTTGTGTCAGGGTCATTGTTAACAAGCTTTGCAACCTCGTTGATATACTTGATGATACCCTTTGCTCTGCGGTAAGCAGGAGCAGCCTTTGCGCCGAAAATGAAGCAGGTAGGCTGGAGGTCAGGGAGCTTGTTTTCTTTAATCTGGAAGTAAAGGTCAACGATAGAGAATGCGTTGAGAAGCTGACGCTTGTATTCGTGCAGACGTTTAACCTGAATGTCGAATACCCAGTCAGGGTTAAGCTTAACACCCTCGTGCTTCTTGATATAATCGCAAAGCTGAACCTTCTTTTCACGCTTGATGTCCATAAAGCGCTTGATTGTTGCACCGTCATCAACAAACTTCTTCAGCTCAGCAAGCTTGTCAAGTTCAGTCTGCCAGCCGTCACCGATTTTTTCAGTGATAAGGGAGGAAAGCTCAGGGTTGCAAAGACCAATCCAGCGGCGTGGTGTGATACCGTTAGTCTTGTTCTGGAAACGTTCAGGATAAATTTCGTACCAGTCCTTGAGCACGTCATTCTTGAGGATATCAGTGTGAAGCTGAGCAACACCGTTGATGTATGTGGAAGCGAAGATAGCCATTCTTGCCATGTGAATTCTGTCACCGTCAAAAATACGCTTTGCTTCAATCTGTGCGTCAGTCTGACCGATGGAGCGCAGATGCTTTTCGAGGTGCTTGTCAATCATAAGCACGATTTCGTAAATTGTCGGAACAACGCTCTTGAACAGGTCAGCGCCCCACTTTTCAAGTGCCTCGCCGAGAACGGTGTGGTTTGTGTAGTTGCAGGTCTTCTGCACGATTGCAAATGCTTCGTTAAAGGACATACCTTCCTTGAACATGAAAATTCTGATAAGTTCAGGGATAGCAATTGTCGGATGAGTATCGTTAAGCTGGATAGCGTACATATCAGCAAATTTGGAGAAATCATCGCCGTGTGCCTTCTTGTAGCGACGGATAATGTCCTGAATGGAAGCGGACACGAAGAAATACTGCTGCTTCAGACGCAGACGCAGACCCTTTTCAGTGTTGTCGTTAGGGTAGAGTACGTTGGAAATAGCGTCAGCAAGAATTGTGCTTTCGCTTGCGCCGAGGTAATCCTGATTGTCAAACTTGCCGAAGTCAAAGCCCTTGAGGGACTCACTCTGCCACAAACGGAGAGTGTTGATGGACTTCTTGTTGTAGCCGATAATCGGAATATCGTAAGGTACAGCCATTACGGACTGGTCAGCAAAATCAACTCTTACAGCATCATTTTCAGCACGCACGCTCCAGGCGTCGCCGTAATCGAGCCACGCGTCAGCGCTTTCCTGCTGGAAGCCGTTGCCGATGGACTGCTTGAAAAGACCGTACTTGTAGCGGATGCCGTAACCGTTGAGAGGAATATCGTGGGAAGCTGCGGAGTCAAGGAAGCAAGCCGCAAGTCTGCCAAGGCCGCCGTTACCGAGAGCAGCGTCCTCGATTTCTTCAAGACAGTTGATGTCAACGCCCTGCTCAGCAAGGATTTCCTTGGCTTCTGTAAGAAGACCTGCGCAGTAAAGGTTGTTGAATACCGCACGTCCCATAAGGAATTCAGCGGAGAGATAATAAGCACGGCGCTTTGAGTTGTGGCGCTCCTCGGAAGCGTCCCAGTCAGGGATAATTTCGCTCATTACCGCACGGGAAAGTGCGTTGTGAAGCTGCTTCGGAGTTGCCCCCTTGATGTCGGTACGTCCGTCGACACGGAGGTTTTCGTTTATTTTTGCGATAAACTGTTCTTTATTCATTATAATTCGTCCTTTCTTGGATTTGAAAAGCCCTTATCAGGCAACAAACTAAAGCTATTTTAGCATATTTTTTATATTCTTGCAACTATTTTGCGCAATAATTGTGCAGAATAAACATTCGAAAAGCGATTTGTTAGGTAAATTTATATTCCATATTTATGTCAAGATTTGATGTGCAGAGTTTTTGCATATAACAGCAGCGCAAAAATCGTGCAAAAGTGCCTTTGAAATAAATCTGCCGCTGTGATAAAATTAATGTAAGCAAAATTCGTATATCGGAGGTTCAGCAATGTTCAGCAACGGTGAGTTTGTTGTGTACGGGTCAGGAGAAATCTGCCGCATTGAAGAAGTGGTTGAGCGCTGTTTTGACGGAGTGCACAGGAATAACTACTATAAAATCGTTCCCGAGGAATACAGGAATTCCGCGTATTATGTGCCCGTGGAAAGCGCAGAAAAGGAAATCCGCAGGATTCTTACAAAGGAAGAGGTCTATGAAATAATCGACAGCATACCTCAGGCGGAAAGCGTGTGGTACAGCGACAGAAATGAGCGCAAAAGCTATTTTGAGTCTGTGCTGAGAAGCGACGATTTTACAAGGCTTGTGGGAATGATAAAAGCAATTTACGAAGAAAGGCAGAAACGTTCGGATGACGGCAGAAAGCTGATTGCCGCAGATGAACGTGCATTCTCTGCCGCGGAGCATATCTTTCACAGTGAAATAGCGTTTGTACTTGGTATTCCCGAAAGTGAAGCGGGCAACTATATACGCGAAAGAATTGAAAAAAAGCAGCCAAAAGGGTGTCTGTAGTGCAGATACCCTTTAATTGTGTATAAATTGTTTCCTAATTGTACAAAAAATTCTGAATAAATAGTGCATCAAGTGTACAGATTATCCAAAAAAATCAATATAAAACAAGCAAATTGTTAATTGACTATTTGTCGTTTTATATGGTATAATCTTAGAAATACAGTATACTTTTTAATGATGAGAGAATAAAAGATGATGGAGGAAGCAGTTTTATGGCAAAGGCACCAAAGATTAGTTTACCAAAAATAAATCTGCCGAAATTCAATCTGCCGAGAGTTGATTTTTCAAGGCTTAAATTCGGTAAGATTACAAAAATCGAAATGGCAATGTTCCTTATTGTTGGTATCATTATTACCTTCAGTATTGCGGTAACATTGATTATTTCAATTTCACTCAGTTCAAGTCACAACGATAATACCTATACTGCAATGTCTGGTATTGGTGTTAATGTTCTTAAAGCTGACGTTGCTACAAAACAGCAGGATCTGGAGAGTGTATTCAAGCTCTGGAACTCTGGTACGCAGATGAGAAACGCTTTAAAGAATGGTTACGTTGGTACATTTGCTGAAATCTATGACGCTGCAGGTCTTGATGAAAATACATTCTGTATGTTCACAGACGCAGAAGGCAATATCGTTTGGAAGAGCGATAACTATAATCTTGCTACATATGACGTTTCAAAGTCGCTTACCTGCGACCCGACAACCGCAGAAGAATTTGATGCTACACGTCATACGCAGTTCAATGAATACGGTTTCTATGCTGATGAAAATGTTCCTATCAGCGTTGTGTTTACCGCACCGGTAACCTTTGGCGGAACAATGCTTCTTGGTGTCTGCTATCTTGGCTATGACCTGAGTGCTTCTACTTATCTTGATTCAATCAAGGACCAGACAGGATGCGAGGTTGCACTTTTCGGCAGCGAGCTTATCGGAGGAACAACCATCATGAACGCTGACGGAACAAGAGTTACAGATGTTCCTCTTAATGCTGATGTTGCTGAAACTGTTCTGGTAAATGAAGAAACATTCAGCGGCAAGGATAAAATCGGAAAGATTAATTATTATTCTACATATGAACCTATTATCGACATTCATGGTGATGCTTGCGGCGCTTATTTTGCAGGTATTCCTACAAGCGAAAGCACAAAGGCATTCAACAGAATGATTTATATTACTGTTATCATTGCAGTTGTAATTATTGTTGCAGCATTTATCGTTGTTGCATTCTTCCTCAAGAGAGTTATTGCTAAGCCAATCGTTGCAGTAAGCGAAATCGCAGACAATATGAGCCGTGGTCAGCTCAGCGTTCCTGATTCCGATTACAAGTTCCGCAACGACGAAGTGGGTGACTTCGCAAGAACACTTCAGAATACGAAGTACAGCCTTTCCGCTTATATTCAGGATATTTCAACCGTGCTCAACTCCATGGCTGACGGTGACTTTACCGCTAAGCCTGCTATCCGCTATGACGGTGACTTCGTGCAGATTGAAGAATCCTTTGAGCAGATCCAGAGCAAGCTTTCTGACGTTGTAAGAAACATCAACGAGTCCTCCGAGCAGGTTCTCACAGGTGCAGCACAGATGGCTAACGGTTCTCAGATGCTTGCAGAGGGTACTACAACTCAGGCAGGTGCTATCGAAGAACTCAACAGCACTATCACTTCTATCTACGACAAAACCCAGGTCAACGCCCAGCACGCTCTCCACGCAAAGGAACTTTCCGCAGGCGTGGAAGAAAAGGCTATTCTCCAGAACGAAGATATGCGCAGAGTTATGGATGCTATGCGTGACATCGAGTCCAAGTCCTCTCAGATTGGCAACATTATTCAGACTATCGAGGATATCGCTTTCCAGACAAATATCCTTGCGCTCAATGCCGCTGTTGAAGCTGCAAGAGCAGGTGACGCAGGCAGAGGCTTTGCGGTTGTTGCCGACGAGGTAAGAAACCTCGCTGAAATGAGCTCCGAGGCTGCTCAGAATACTACAGAGCTTATCTCCGCAACAGTTCTTGCTGTTAATGATGGTGCAGAGCTTGTACGTGCAGCAGTTGAGTCCATGAACGAAATTACTGACAAGGCAAAGGAAACAAGCAACCTTATCGACGAAATTTCCGACGCTTCCAATGCTCAGGCAGAGGCAGTACAGCAGGTTACAGTCGGTATCGAAAAGATTTCCGAGGTTGTCCAGCAGAACTCCGCTACAGCGGAAGAAACAGCTGCTTCCTGCGAACAGCTCAGCGGTCAGTCACAGATTCTCAGAGAACAGGTCAGCAAACTCAAGGCTTAATAAACAAATCAAGGGTATCGGATTTATCTCCGATACCCTTTTTTCTGTCAATTAATCCATGCAGTCGCATAATTCAGATATGCTGCAAAGGTTACCCAGATGAGATAAGGAATGTTGATAAGCGCCGCAACGGAACTGATTTTTCTGAATGCCGCAATCATAGCGATTATCATTATCCACAGAGCAAGGATTACCGCAAATGCAAGCCATAACGCTTCAAAACGGAAGAAAATAATGCTCCATGAAAAATTCAGCGCAAGCTGTATCCAGTAAATTTTCAGAGCATTTTTTCTTTTGTCCTCGTCAGCAGCAGAGTTGTAAATCATGTACGCCGAAAAGCCCATTACTGCATACAGAATTGTCCATACAACGGGAAAAAGCCATGCAGGTGGAAGAAGCGGCGGTTCTTTGTACTTGTCAAAGAAATCGGAAAAGCTTCCTGCAAGCAGTGCGGAAACTGCCCCGATGATTTCTGCTGAAAGAACAAAGATAAGAATGTCGGAAATATTGCGTTTTTTCATAACATACCCCCATTGTTTTATTAGTATAGGATATGTAAAATCAATGCTGTTTATTCAGTACGGTTTTTCGTGCAAAAAAATGTCATAGAATTCAATATGGCTATTGACATATGATATTATATAGTGTATAATATCAATATAACATACAGAAAGGTCGTGTCATAATGGCAGAAAATAAGGTTATTGCAGGTTATCTTGAGGGCGAAAAGGTAAGAGAGGGAAGCGGGATGCTTTTCGTGGGAACAGATGCAGCAGCTAAGTGGACGGTTGAAGAATATGAGGTGGTTTCAAACGAGAAAAGCGTGTCCCTTTCAAGCGGCATAATAAGAGGCATTGCAGGCAGACTTCTTCTTGGTCCATGGGGTACACTTGCTGCGCTTACCGCAAAGAAAAAGGGCGTGTATGTTGTTGCGCTGAAATGGAAAAACGGCAATAAAAGTTTGCTTGAAATTGACGAAAAGCGTTATAAGTGTCTGGTGAAAAATCTTTTCTAAGGGGTAGGAATTATGAGTGCAAAAAATGATTATGAGGAAAAGCTGAACAGGGAAATCGAAAGTCGTATCTGCGAGATGGAAAGCGACGAGTATGAGTTTCCCGAACGTTTCGGCAAAAGGGATTATATCGTGCTTGGGGTAGTTGCAGTGCTGTCGCTGGCAATGATTATCCTTGGTGCATATATTTAATGGGGGTGACGGATTATGGCAAATGACGTCAACAAACAGGTGGAAAAGGAAGCGCTGTTCGGCATTGCACCTGTTCTGAAAAAGGAAAAATTATATGGTTTTCTCGATGCGGTACTTGTCCTTTCGGGGTACTGCATTGCAACATGGAGTTACACTCAGGGGTCTTATTTAGCAACTCTGGTCGGATTCAGGCAGTTGCTTATCGGCGCATTTTTAGGGGCAATTCTTATGCTTGCCATCTATCAGCTTCCCGTAATTCTGTCGGTGCGCTACGGCATTGACATATGGATATGGCTGAAATCGGTGTTCGGACATAAGGGTACGGCGATTATGACGGTTATCATTATCATTATCAACTATCCATGGTACGCCGTCTGTGCGGATTTGTTCGCTTCGTCAATGGGCAACCTTGTGGCACTTTTCGGAGTAACGCTTCCTGATTTCATGCCGCTGGTGCTTCGTCTGCTTTGTGTCGTAATCGGCACGGCAATCGCCTATAGGGGTATAGGTGCAATCACCCACACAACAAGAATTCTCGTTCCGCTTCTGCTGGCACTCGGAGTAATGGTCGTAATCGTTGGTTTTACATCAGTTCCTTTTGATGTAATATGGAACTATAAACCCGATACATCACAGTATACGGATAGTATTATTCCATATATTATATCCATTGAGGCGAATTTTGCGTTCGTAATTACCCTTGTGGGCGGAATGGGTGAAGTGCCAAGACTTACCAAAAAGGAAAATGCAGGCTTCTGGGCAGGCGTAATCGGACAGGGCGTTTCAGGCTCGTTCTTTGTTGTGGTGGGCGCGGTAATGGCAATCGCAATGCAGTATATCACTGGCGAAATGATTGATGACCCTACTCTTATGCTTGCGACACTTTCTGTTCCCGCACTTGCGTTAAGCTCACTTCTGCTGGTTGCCTTTGCGAATATCGGTACGCAGGCTGTTGGCTCGTACATTTACGGAGTAATGCTGAAATCCTCGTTCAAGCGTGCAAACTACCGTACACTGATACTTATTCTTGCAGCTTATGTTGCCGTGCTTTGCGTATGGGGCAAAATTGTGGACTACTTCGGTTCCTTCCTTACAATAAGTGCCTGCATCTACGCACCGCTTGCGGCGTTGCTTTTTGTGGACTTCTTCTTTGTAAGAAAACAGAAACTTGCACTTCGTTCAGCTTTTGGACTCAAAGGATATAACGCCTATAATTATACACACGGTATAAATTGGGTGGGTATGCTCTGCGTTGCGGCAGGGGTTGCAATGTCCCTGCTGGTGTACAATCCCGTAACAGGCGAGGTGCACAATATGCTTCTTTTCAGACTTACCCCGACAGGATTTTCTTTCTTGGGCACGGGTCTGCTTTACCTTGTGCTGAGTTATATTCCTCCGATAAGGAAGTACCTGCTCCGTGACCGTGAGGAGATTACGGTGTGATTTTGTTCCCCGTTCAGCAATTGACTTTATTATGTAAGCGAATTATAATATATTTATAATAATTTATCGGGGGAACATTTATATGAAGAAACTTATTGTGCTGCTTGCGGCAGTATGCGTGCTGCTGACAGGGTGCGGAGAAGCTCCTGAGGTAACGGAATTTGAACAGGTTACACCAAGAGTCTGTGAGCTTGTTATGTGCGAGCCTGAAACATACTTCACTGGAATCGGAAATGGAATAGTTATATCCGAATGGCCCACACATAGCCTGACAAAATATCTGTATTTCTATGATACCAATACAGGCGAGTATATGGGAATTTATGAGATTCCCGAGAAATTTCTCGGCCATACGGGATATTCCAAAGGAGAGGGAGATGAGCTGCTTGAACTGGTTATGAAAAGAACCGATTATACACAATCTCCGCCGAAATATTTCGCAAGGGCAATGCATCTGTATAAGGATTTTTCCTATGAAATAGATGATGACTGCGGACCTGCCGATTTTGCCAGTGAAGTCTGCGGACATAAGCTTGCCAAATGGGATCTGGATATTATCGACGTTGAAAGCGGAGAGGTAATTCTTCAGGGCTACAGACCCGAGGGTGATGAAAATTACGACCACACTACTGAACACTCATTGAAGTTTGAACTTGACGAAAACAGATTTCTGTATCGTACAAGCGCATACAACAGCGACAGCAAGTACAGCATTTATGATTTCCGCACAGGAACTTCAACGGAAGTTCCAGGATTATCGGATTATTATCTGATAGGCTGTCATGACGGCAGGATATATTCAATTTCCGACCCGTGGTACAGCGACAGTAACAACCTTTTTGTAACCGACACAGAAACTCTTGAAACAACCGTATTTATGGAGCCGCCATTTGAAATTGACCCTTGGTATGACTCAATCAGCTATCATATGCCGTCAAGCGGAGAATATATCATCGCATATAAGCCTGCCTGCCTTGAACGTGAAACTATACCGCATCCTGCATGGATTTACAAGATAAATCCCGAAACGGCAAGAATTGAGGCAATGTATGAGCTGCCCGAAGAATATCATTTCACAGCAGAGGGCACAATGATTGACGGGGATGTCTTTATGATATTGTGCGATACAGAGGCAAAGCTTCTGATGGTTGATATTGAGTAATTATTACACCCGAATTACAATCTGATTTCAGTTTCTGTAACCTTGTTGACTTTGGAAATGTATCCCTTTATAATTAGGTTATCAATCTGAAAGGGGACATTCCTATGAAGAAAATTATTTTAATGGTTGCATTGATATCGGTTATAATGACAGGCTGCAGCAGACAGCAGACTGATGAAACAATTATTGATATGATTACCGAAAGTGCTTCACAGACAACTATGAACAAAACTGAGGGTACTACAATTGTTACGGAGCCTGCATATGAGGCCGAAACTCAAGCTTCGGAAAGCGTTTCCGAAACAACTGTCGGACAGGACGATGACTATGAAGAAAAGGTTTCTGCCGCATATAAAACAACGCTTGAAAACATGCTTTACAATTACACATTGCCTGACGGCGCAACCTTTACGGAGGACGACGTATTTGAAATGTCATACAACAGCTTTGCGGTTTATGATGTTGACAACGACGGCAGGGACGAACTTGTCCTGCTGTACACCGATACATACATGGCAGCAATGGCTGGCTACATTCTTGATTGTGACAACGGCGGGAATATAGAAACGCAGTTTCTCAGCTATCCCTCATTTACTTTCTATGACAACGGAGTAATTGAGGTTGATGCTTCACACGGCAGCGGTCTGTCAGGTGAATTCTGGCCGTATACACTGTGCAGCTACAATTCTGAAACTGACAGCTATGCCGAAGCGGCTTATGTTGACAGTTACGACAAGAAATCTATGGATGAAATGTATGAAGCAACACAAGACCCGCAGTATATTTACCCCACTGAAATTGACAAATCTGGCAGCGGTGTTGTGTATGTTGTTGCAGACGGTGAAAATGCAAAATTCTTTGACTCAGCCGAGTACGAAGAATGGCACGGCACATGGGTAGGCAATTCGGCAAAGCTTGAACTGCCATATATGGCACTTACTCAGGAAAATATCGACAAAGCATTTGAGGGGTAACGATTATGAAAAAGCTTATTGCGACGGCTTTGCTTTGCACGGTTGCGTTGACGGGGTGCAGGGAAGAAAGACAAGCTGAAGAAACACTTATAGATTCGGTTACCGAGAGCAGTATTGTTACTACGGCGGAAGCTGCCGAAGAAAAGGCAGAGGAAACAACTGTTGTTACCGAGCCTGTTACGGAAAATGAAACAGCCGACCTGACCGAACAGGAAAAAGAGCAGTTCCGTGTGGTTTATACGGGATACGGAGCAAGGATTTTTCCGCTTGACAACGGAATTGCTTGTTCTTATGCGGGTGACCTGGTTTTTGTAAATACCAATAAAAGCGAGGTTGAGAGTTCGGTTCCTGTTCCTGAGGATTTCGATTGGGTAAGTATGATCATAAAAGGTGACGGTGACGTGCTTGCAAAGGCAATCTGCAGTGAGTACGATTATTCAACAACCCCGCCGACCTATTATACAAATGCAATAATTGTAAATAACGATTACACTTACGAAACAATCTATGACTGCACGCCTGCTGATATTTCCTTTGAAGCCTGCGGACATAATATTGCTGAGTGGGGACTGGATATTGTTGACACGGACAGCGGTGAGGTAATTGTCCCCGGCTATACACAAGAGGGCGACGAATACGGTTTCTATACACAGTGGAATGCGTACAATTTTGATATTGACGAAAACCGTTTTGTGTACAGCATAGGCGGCTATGAAAGTATACCCGGGTATGGCATTTACGATTTCAGTACGGGCACGGCAACAACCGTTCCCGAATCAAGGGATTTGATTCCCATTGGCTGTCATAACGGAAAAATCTACTCTGTCAAGGGTGCGTGGGACGGCTGGGGTACTGAACTTTATGTAACTGACCTTGAAACCCTTGAATCGGAATTTTTTATGGATTTCCCGCAGAAACTTACGGTAAATCAGATTGTTGATTACAGTATGCCTGAAAGCGGAGAGTTTATTGTTGCGAACAAGGCATATTATTCAGACAATATTGGTGTTTATTCCGCAGCCCTTTACAGAATAAATCCTGATACGGCAGAGGTTGAAGCGGTAATTGAAATTCCTGACGAGTATGAGTGCTATAATCCAGGTGAGATTATTGACGAAAACACCTTTGCAGTAATCTGTAGCAAGGCGGAGTCAACAATTCTTGTGGATTTGAAGTGGAATGAATTTGCCGACGACAAGGCAATCCTTGACGATTTTGTGGAAACGGTAAGGGTTGCTTACAAGGATTGCGTGGAAAATGAGTCCTATGACAAGATCGACGAAATCGAGGGACTTTCTCCTGTTTTTAGCTACGGCAAGGCAAACAGCGACATACTGGGCTACTGTTATCTTGACCTGGATGGCGACGGCACGGAGGAGTTGCTTTTCGGTGAAGATGGAGCAGGTGAGTGGAACGGTGTTATCTACGGGATTTACACTGTTCGTGACGGAAAGGTGCATTGCGTTGAATACGGCGGTGAAAGAAACCGTTTCTTCTACTGTGGCAATGGTATAATCGAAAACAACGGTGCGGATGCCGCCTGGTATTCCTATCACAGATTCAGCAAGTATTCAGACGGCGGATTTGAGCTTATTGAAGCGGTTATCTGCGATGGTGAAAGGTCATTCGACGAGCCGTTTTTCTATATGACAGGCGGGCAGACCGAGGAAGAAGCTGTTCCGATAAGTGAGGAACAGGCGCTGGAGATTATCGAAGGCTATGATACGGTCGATGTAAGGTTTACGCCGTTTATAAATGACACAGAATAAATCCGGGGACTGATTAAATTGAAAAAAATCAACACGACTCCATTCGACAGGCACAGAGTTCCGCCGAAGCAGAATCTGTTCTTTATGCCTGCGATATGGGCGATATGCAAGGCGGTTACAAGCCGCTATAAGCTGAAAATCACACGGACGAATATGGAGGGCTTGAAGCCGCCGTTTCTTGTTCTTGGCACGCATCATGCCTTTATGGATTTCATAGTTTCGCCATTGGCAGTTTTTCCGTACCGTGCAAACTATGTTTCGGAACTTGAGGGGTTTGAGAATTACGGCGAATGGCTGTACCGTCAGGCTGGCTGTCTTGGTACTCGTAAATTCGTCAACGACATTGCGCTGATAAAGAATATAAAGCGTGTTATGGAGCGAAAGGGGATACTTGTCCTCTACCCCGAAGCACGTTACGCAAACGTCGGTACAAGCTCAAAGCTTCCCGAATCGGTGGGAAAGCTTGCGAAATATCTTGACGTGCCGATTGTCACGCTGAATATGAAGGGCAACTATCTGCAGTCGCCGATATGGAATCTGACGATGCGCAGGGAGGTTACTCTTGAAGCGGAAATCAAACAGCTTTATACCCGTGAACAGCTGAAAAATGTCACCGTGGACGAAATCAACGATGCCCTTGCAAAAGAGCTTGCCTACGACGAATATGCGTGGCAGTACGAAAAGAAAATGGCAGTAACCTTTCCGAAGCGTGCGGAGGGTATCGAGAAGCCGCTTTATATCTGTCCCGACTGCGGTGCGGAGTTTGAAATGCACACCGAGGGAGCTGATATTTTCTGCGGCAAGTGCGGGTCACGCCGTACTATGACCGAGTACGGCAGAATGGTGCGCAGTGACGGTACAGAGGACGCCTTTTCCCATATTCCCGACTGGTACGAATGGGAGCGCGAGCAGGTTATCAGGGAAATCGACAGCGGCAGTTATAAGCTGGATATGCGTGTAAAAATCGAGTCTTTGCCCAATGCGGTTAACTTCATTGATCTGGGCGAGGGCAGACTTATTCACGATGAAAACGGCTTCCGCATGATTTTCCGTGACTACGGTGATACCGAGGAAAGGAAAATGCACTTTGCGCCGCTGAATATGACCTCGATACATACCGAGTACGACTACAGGGGAAAGGGACAGTGCGTTACACTTTCAACCCTTGATAATACCTACTTTATTTATCCGTTGGAGCACGGCTTCAACGCAACCAAAATCCAGTTTGCAACGGAGTATCTTTACGAAAAATGCAAGCTTGCGGCAATAGAAAAATAAAAAAGGGAAGATGTCAGAAGCATCTTCCCTTTGTGTTTGCATAATCAATCAATAAATCCGTCAGCTTTGAGCTTTTCAAGCGAGGTAAGGATATTTTCCTTTGAGTTTGTTTCAATAAGCACGGTTGCGCCGTCCATGTATTTTTCATAGCAGCGGTAAAATTCAGCGGTGTCAATTCTTCCTGTGCCCCATGCAAGGTGCAGGTCGCTGATACAGTCGTTGTCGTTGATGTGAACGTGCTTGATATACTTGCCGAGAAGCTTTGCCCAGTGCTTCGGATGCACGGCGGATAATGATGCGTGCGCATAATCAAGACAGATGCCGAAGTTGTCGTTTCCGCAGAGTCTTTCAGCAATTCTCGCCATAATATCAGGTGTTGTGTCAAACATGTTTTCAAGGTAAATTGAAATATTCTTATGCTGATTCAGCACATGACCCCAGTAAGCCACATTTGTTTCAACGAATGAGTTGACATAAGCCTCAGAGTTTAGAAAAGGGTTGTAGTTGGTGTGGAAAACAACAGCCCTTGCACCGATTTGTTCAGCCGCATCAATACTCTGCTGAATTCGCAGGTCGGAGATTTCCTTGATTCTTTCGTCAAAGCTGAACGGAATAACATCAAAGAAAGCACCGTGAGATGTGCAGTATTCGGGAAGCTTTACCGTTTTGTATTCAGCAGCAATTTTGTCAACCGTTTTTTTCTTGTCAAGCACACTCGGTACAAAAAAATCATTGTATTCAAAACCAAGATTGTATCTGTCTGCAATTTCAAGGCTGTCAGTAAGGTTGCTTCTGTCAGGGATAATAAGTAGCTGTTTCATATTACACCTCCATATCGGTGCTGTAATCATTTATTCCTGTGATTGAGTATACGAATACACCCTTTGATTTGCCCTTGAGAGGGATTTCTCCTACTTCCTCAACGGTAATTCGGTCCTTGACCTGTTCGTAAACAGCACCGCTTATGTAAACCGTGCTTCTCGGTGCATTCGCTTCAAGGCGTGCCGCAGTATTTACAGTATCTCCGATTGCGGTATAATCCATACGGAAGTCGCAGCCGATATTTCCTACAACGGCAGGTCCGCAGTTTACACCGACGCCGAAGCCGACATGCTTTCCGTAGCGTTCAACGAACTGTTCTTCAATTTTGTTGCCGCCCTGAACAATATCCCACGCCGCAAGCACAGCCTTGTAAACATAGTCGTCAGTGTCAAACGGTGCATTGAACACCGCCATTGTAGCGTCACCGATAAACTTGTCAAGCGTGCCGCCGTGACGGAAAATACAGCTTGTAGTAAGTTCAAGATAGCTGTTGAGAATGTCAACAACCTGTTCAGGTTCAAGGCTTTCCGAAAGAGGAGTAAAGCCTCTGATGTCAACAAAAAGGCAGGCAATATCTCTGTTTTCTCCGCCGAGTTTAAGCTCGTAAGTGCCGTTCTTGGCGATTTCCTTTACAACCTGAGGAGCAACGTACTTGCTGAAGGCCTTTTCAATACTCTGCTTTGCAGCCCTTGCACGGTAATAATGAAGTGCAACAAAATATATGCCGACAATTACCGCCATAAGCACGGCAGAAAGATTATCCCAGCTGTAGCCCGCACTGAACAGCAGATAACCTGCGCCAAGTTTTGCCGCAATTGCAGCAGCGCAAACAAGAACAACCTTTATCACGCTGAGCTTTTCGCAGACAAGAATAAGAATTGCAGTAACCGCCGCAGTAATCAATCCGTTCACCCAATCGGGAACAGCAGTAAGAGTCTTGCTCTCCATGACAGCCTGAAGTGCGTTTGCGTGAATTTCAACGCCGTACATCTGCTGACCCTTGTCGACGGGAACGTAGTAAGCGTCCATCATTCCAGCTGCATAAGCACCCACCAGCACAACGCAGTCGTCGAATGCCTGAGGAGGAACAGTTCCGTCCAGAACGTCAATAAGGGAAATGTTCTCATATTCGGAAACTCCGCTGCTGTAGCGGAAGCTGAAAGCACCTGCATCTGTAGGGTACACAGCTTCTTTTCCGAGGAAAGCCATATATTTTTCGTAGATTGCGGAAACAAAGCTGTTGTTTCTTGTTCCGTCTTCATTAAGGTAAATGAAGGTGCTTCGGATTATTCCGTCGTCCTTGTCCATAAGAGCGTTTACGAAGCCTTGTTCAGTGGCTTCCGCAAGTGCAGGATACGGCATAACCCTTTCGTCAATTGCCATTGCGTTTTCAGTAAGTCTGCCCTTGTCATCGGAGTAAAGCTCCTTTTTGAAAACGTAGTTGAAGCCCGTTACAACGTTTCCGTTTTCTGCGCAAAGCTCAGCAAAACGTTTGTCAGCTTCATCGCCGTTGTCAGCGGTAAACAGGAAATCGAAGCCGATTACCGCAGGACGCATGTCCTCCGAAACACAAAGGGTTTCCATAAGGTCAGCGTAAACGGACCTGTCCCAGTCGGAAAAATCACCGAGAGCGTTCATAGTCCTGTCGTCAATTTTTATAATCTTTATATTATTGTCAATATTGTCGGGGTTGTGGTATAAAATGTCTTCAAAGGATTTGTCAGCAACGCCGAATATATTGAAAAATCCGAAAAGAAAGCCGATTACCGTGCCGACTGCGGCAACAGAATATCTGAGTATTTTTTTGCTCATATAAGCAGCCCCTTGTAAAATTTATGAAATCCCGTAAATATATTTATAGTATAGCACATTAAAATGAATTTGCCAATAGTATATGTAAAAATAATTAACGTTTTGTTGACAATATTTTTAGCAGCGTATATTTCTCTGCCCAATATTTACAAAATAAAATTGACATAAGTGCAGGAAAATGGTATCATTATTATGATTACGGTTAATTTGGCAACCCGTTATTTTTGATTATCACAACTTTTGAAAGGAACAATAAAATGAGCATTTTCGATATTTTCAATCAGATAAGCAAGGAAAAGGAAGCCCCTGTCGGCACGAAGCCTGAGTATCTTATTGTAGGTCTTGGCAACATCGGAGAAAAGTACGACGGTACACGTCACAACGCAGGCTTTATGGCAATTGACAAGCTTGCGGAAAAGTGCGGCGTGCAGATAAAAAAGCTCCGCTTTAAGTCAAATACTGCCGACGCTGTAGTAAACGGCGTACCCTGTCTGCTGATGAAGCCTACGACTTTTATGAACAACAGCGGCGAGGCGGTTGTTGAGGCAATGAATTTCTACAAAATTCCCGCAGAAAAGGTTATCGTCTGCTATGACGATATCAGCCTTGAGCCGTCCTTTATCCGTATCCGCCGCAAAGGCTCGGACGGCGGTCACAATGGTATCAAGTCCATTATATACCTCACGGGATTTGACAACTTTCCGCGCGTAAAAATCGGTGTCGGCAAGAAACCGCATAAGGATTACAACCTTGCTGACTGGGTGCTGTCCCACTTCACAAAGGAAGAACTGGAAAAGATGAACGAGGGCACAGACAAGGCTGTTGCTTCGGTTGAGCTTATGGTAAAAGGCAAGACCGACGAGGCGATGAACTTGTATAATAGTTAGGAGTGTGGAAAACGAACAAGTTCGTTTAGTGAAGTGAGGAGTTGTAGGTGTTGAAACAAAGCTTTATAGGAGAATAAAATGAATGATTTGATTTTGAATATTGATAAGCTTCATACTACTGAAATGGGTGTTGAGCGCATCAGACGCAATTTATCACTTGATGTTGATGACGTTGTTGATTGGTGTAAAACTACAATTCTTGATTGCAATACTGTTATTGAACGTAAGGGCAAGAACTGGTACGCGCAAGCAAAGGGCTGTATAATAACCGTAAACGCTCATAGTTACACGATTATTACAGCTCATAAACAATAACTCCACATTCCACACTCCAAACTCCAAACTCCAGAACGAGGTATTTTTATGTCAACTATCTTTAAATCTGCAATAGAAAATTTTACGCCGTACCGTGATATGCTTGAAGCGGTGAAATTCGGGCACACTCCCGTTTCCGTTTCGGGCGTTTCGGCAATTCACAAGGCGCAGTTTGCCCTCGGCTTGCTTGCGGACGCACCTGTGCTGATGATTTTCGACACGGAAGCGGCGGCTTCAAAGCTTGCTGAGGATTTGAATGCAATGTGCGGCGAGGTGCTTGCGTACACTTACCCCGCTAAGGATTTCACTTTTACAGCCGTGGAAACCGTGTCACGCGAATATGAGCACGCACGTCTTGGCGTTTTGAGCAGACTTGCCCGTGGCGAAAAGATTTTTGTCTGCGCTTCGGCTGAGGCTGTCATGCAGGCTACCCTGCCCTGTGAGGTGCTGAAATCCAGAACGATTACCCTTGAAAGCAGCAACGAGGTAAAGCTTGATAACTTTACACGTCGGCTAATTGCGGCAGGCTATACACGCTGTGACAAGGTTGAGGGTGTGAGTCAGTTTGCGGTGCGTGGTGCAATTGCAGACGTTTTCCCCGTAGGAAGCGCTCAGCCTGTCCGTATTGAGCTTTGGGGCGACGAAATTGACTCAATCGCAAACTTTGATATCGAAACGCAGCGACGCAACGAGAAACTTCTTGACAGCGCACGGATTTCCCCCGCAATGGAAACGCTGTTTGACGACGCTGACCACCTTAAATCCATAATTGAAAAACTTTCGTCAGCGGCAAGGGGCAAGCGTACCGAAATTGTCCGCAATGCCTTGGCAAAGGACATCGACCGTGTAAATACGGGTCTGGAGCTTGGCAACATCGACAAATATCTGCCTTTTGCATACGAAAAGACGGAAACGATTTTTGATTATCTTGACGGGGCAAGTCCCGTAATTTTCTGCGAGTACGCAAACTGCCTTGACAAGTCTGCAAGCGTTATGAAGCATCATGCCGAGGATTTGAAAATGCTCCTTGAAACAGGCGAGCTCTGCAAGGGTATGGAGGGTTACCTGCTTGACTTCGGGGAGATTTACTCAAAGGCTTGCCACTTCCCCGTACTCCATTTTGACACGTTTCTCCGTGGCGCAGATTTGAAATTCAAGAAGCTTATTTCCGCTACCGCAAATCAGACTGCACCCTGGGGCGGCGAAATCCGTCAGCTTATCGAGGATTTGCAGTCCTACTGCGGAAACGGCTACTCCGCAATCGTTATGGCAGGCTCGGAAAAGACTCTGCCGATTATTGCAAAGGATTTGCAGGACGAGGGTATTTCCTGCTCGGTTATGACGGAAAAATCCGCACTTGCTAAGGGACACGTCCTGCTGACAACGGGCTGCGTAAGCTCAGGCTATGATTACCCCGACATAAAGACCGTGCTTATCACGCAGGCTCGTGCCGCAAACTCAAAAAAGAAATTCAAAAAAGCCAAAAAGGGCGAGGAAATCAAGTCCCTTTCCGACATTGTGCAGGGCGACCTTGTGGTGCACGCTTTACACGGTATCGGCAAGTTTGTTGGTATACGCAAGCTTGAAATGGAGGGCATCACAAAGGATTACATCACCATTCAGTATGCAGGTACAGACGTGCTTTACGTGCCCGTAAACCAGCTTGATATGGTGTCGAAATATATCGGACCACGTGACAACGGTTCGGTTAAGCTTAACAAGCTTTCCTCAATGGAGTGGCAGAAAACAAGAAGCCGTGTCAAGAAGGCTGTCAAGGATATGGCTGACGAGCTTATCAAGCTTTACGCAAAGCGCAGTCAGACAAAGGGTTTTGCCTTTTCCGAGGACGACGACTGGCAGCACGACTTTGAGGCACGTTTTCCATACTCTGAAACGGACGACCAGCTACGTTCAATTCAGGAAATCAAGGAGGATATGCAGAAGCCTGTCCCTATGGACAGACTTCTCTGCGGCGACGTTGGCTTCGGCAAAACCGAGGTTGCTTTCCGCGCGGCATTCAAGTGCATGGAGGACAGCAGACAGTGCGCAATTCTTGCACCAACAACTGTTCTTGCGTGGCAGCACTATCAGACGGCGCTGAAACGCTTTGAGCATTTCCCGATGAAAGTTGAACTGCTTTCACGCTTCCGTACTCCGAAACAGCAGGAGGAAATCCTCCGTCAGCTGAAGCGCGGCGAAATTGATATGATTATCGGCACGCACCGTCTTGTACAGAAGGACGTGAAATTCCTCAATCTCGGACTTGTAATCATTGACGAGGAACAGCGTTTCGGCGTTGCCCACAAGGAGCGCTTCAAGGAAGCCTTTGCTGGAGTTGACGTGCTGACCCTTTCGGCTACACCAATTCCGAGAACGCTGAATATGGCGATGAGCGGTATCCGTGATATGAGCGTTATCGAGGAGCCGCCTATTGACCGTCATCCTGTGCAGACTTACGTTATCGAGCATAATATGGGTGTTATTGCGCAGGCGATTACAAAGGAGCTCCGCCGTGGCGGTCAGGTTTACTATATCCACAACCGTATCGACAGCATTGAGCTTTGTGCTTCGAAAATTCAGGAGCTTGTCCCCGATGCACGTATCGGTATTGCACACGGACAAATCGGCGAGGAAAAGCTGTCGGAAATCTGGCGTCAGCTTATTGAGCACGAGATTGATATTCTTGTGTGCACGACGCTTATTGAAACGGGTGTTGACGTGCCGAATGTAAATACGCTTATTATTGAGGACGCCGACAATCTCGGTCTGTCACAGTTGTACCAGTTAAGAGGACGTGTTGGACGTTCAAACCGACGTGCCTTTGCGTACTTCACATTCAGACGAGGCAAGTCCCTGACCGAAATTGCCACACGCAGACTTGACGCAATCCGTGAGTTCACGCAGTTCGGAAGCGGTTTCAGAATTGCCCTGCGTGACCTTGAAATCCGTGGAGCAGGTTCAATCCTCGGCGGCAAGCAGCACGGACATATGGAGGCTGTCGGTTATGATATGTATCTGCAGCTGTTGGGTGAGGCTATTGCTGAGGAAAAGGGTGAAGCACCACCGCCGAAGCCTGAGGATTGTCTGATTGATATTCAGGTTGAGGCGCACATTCCCGAAAATTATATTGAAAGCCTTGCAGGCAGACTTGATATGTACCGTAAAATTGCAGCACTCCGTACAAACGAGGACAGCATGGATCTGCTTGACGAACTGATTGACCGCTACGGTGACCCGCCTAAGGCAATTCAGGGACTTATCAATGTTGCGCTTGTGCGAAATATGGCGAGTGACCTGACGATTACAGAGATTTCCCAGAAGGGCGGCATAATGTATTTCTATCTGAAAATGGCGGAAATGTCGCAGATTAATGCGCTTACAACAGCGTTCAGAAACCGTGTCACAGTCAACGGAGCAGGTGACAAGCCTTACATTGCTGTAAAAATGAAAGGCGAAAAGCCTGTGGAACTGATGCAGGAAGTCATCAGGATAATGCAGGAAAACAGGTGATATACAGGAGGTATGGGTTTGAGAAAAAAGGATCAAAGTCTGCGTATGCATGAAAAACGCAGAAACTATAAGTATTTTTCAGTTTTCGGTGGAGTTGCACTGTTGTTTCTGATTGCGGCAATTATAGCTAAATCGCTGCTTATGGTTGCAGTTGTGGCTTTTTCAATAGTGATTCTTGCAATTATTCTGATATCATTAATCCTGCGTGAACGACGTATAGATTGGTTGATTGCCAATGGAGAGGAATATGATGCGGAAGTTATCGGAGTGGAAACCTGCGTTCGTAAACGGTACACAAAAAGAGGAGTAAAAAGAATTACCACTTATTGCTGTGATGCCAGGATATATAATCAGTTTGAACGTAAGGCATATCACGCTATGTCAGAGGGCACAGACAAGGACTTGCGCTATATGACAGGGAAAAAAGTAAAGATTTATGTTGACAGAGATATCCGTGCTGAAAAAGGACTTGAGTTTTGCCTCAAAAGCAGAAATAATCACTATGTGGATCTGGACGCTGCACAATAATTCTTACGCTGCTGCAAACAGTGCGGTGAACTTCAATTCACCGCACTGTTTAGTTAAAATAAATAAAAAAATCTCCCGAAAACGTTTGAGATTGTTAATTTTTTTATTACCCCCTTGCAATAATTGCATATTGATGTTAGAATACAAGTATGAATGTTTAGCCGTAAGTGACAGCTTGAAACAGCCGTCAGAAAGGCTTTAATGAGAAGGAGTGTGTTCATAATGAATTACGGACATTTTGATCTTGAAAAGAAAGAATACGTTATTACCAAGCCTAATACACCTGCACCTTGGGCGAACTACCTCGGTGACCCTGAATACGGCGCAATGATTTCCAACAACGCTGAAGGCTACAGCTTTGTTAAGTCAGGTGCAAACGGACGTCTTCTCCGTTACCGTTTCAACACCAACGTTGCTCTCCCGGGCAGATTTATCTATATCCGTGACAACGATACAGCTGACTACTGGTCTGCTTCCTGGCAGCCTGTGGGCAAGCCTCTTGACCAGTACAAGAGCGAATGCCGCCATGGTACAGCTTACACAGTTATTTCCGCTGAATATGCTGAAGTAAAGTCCGAAGTTACATACTATGTTCCACAGGGCAAGACCTACGAAGTATGGAGAGCTGTTATCACTAACCTTTCCAACAAGGAAAGAAAGCTTTCCGTTTACGGCTTCTGTGAATTCACAAACGAAAACAACTACGAACAGGATCAGGTTAACCTCCAGTACACACAGTTCATCACAAGAACTACTTTTGAAGAAAACAAGATCCTCCAGCACATCAACGAAAACAGCGGCAAGGACGAAACAGGTTCCAACCACAGAGAACGTTTCTTCGGTATGGTTGGTGCTGACGTTTGCGGCTACAACGGTGACCTGAACCACTTCATCGGCGCTTACAGAACACTTGCTAACCCTATCGCTGTTGAAAGCGGCAGATGTGACAATGTTCTCAACTACAACGCTAACGCTTGCGGTGCACTCCAGAGCGCAATTACTCTCGGTGCAGGCGGAACAATCGAACTCATCTACATCGTTGGTCAGCGTGACAATGCTCAGGCTACTGCTATCCTCAACGAATACAAGGAACCAGGTAAGGTTGACGCTGAAATCAAGGCTCTCAAGAACTACTGGCACGGCAAGCTCAACAACTTCCAGATCCAGACTCCAAGCAATGAGTTCAACAATATGATCAACGTATGGAACGCTTACCAGTGCTTCATCACATTCATCTGGTCCAGAGCTGCTTCCTTCATCTACTGCGGTCTCCGTAACGGTTACGGCTACCGTGATACAGTTCAGGATATTCAGGGTATCATCCACCTTGACCCTGAAATGGCTGCTGAAAAGATCCGTTTCATGATTTCTGCTCAGGTTGACAACGGCGCAGGTCTTCCACTTGTTAAGTTCAACCACAACGCTGGTCACGAAACATTCCCTGACGAGAACGATGAGAACTCCGTTTACGCTAAGGAAACAGGCCATCCATCCTACCGTGCTGACGACGCTCTCTGGCTGTTCCCAACTATCGCTAAGTACATCGGTGAAAGCGGCAACAAGGCATTCCTCGACGAGGTTATTGTTTACGCTAACGGCGGTGAAGATACAGTTTACGAACACCTCAAGAAGGCTATCGACTTCTCCATGAACCACCTCGGCGACCACCCTATGCCTGCAGGTCTCCACGCTGTCTGGAACGACTGTCTCCGCATGGGTAAGAAGGGCGAATCCACATTCGTTGCATTCCAGCTCTACTACGCAATGTCCGTTATCAAGGGCTACGCTGAAGAAAAGGGCGACGCTGACTACGTTAAGTACATCGACGAAGTTCAGGGCAAGCTCGGTGCTTCACTCGCTGAGTGCTGGGACGAAGACAGATGGATCCGTGGTATCCGTGAAGACGGCGTAGTTGTTGGTGCTAAGAAGGACCCAGAAGCTAATATGTGGCTCAACCCACAGAGCTGGGGCGTAATTTCCGGCTTTGCTTCCAAGGAACAGGCTGAAAAGTCCATGGAATCCGTTCACGAAATTCTCAACACACCTTACGGCGTAAAGCTTCTCGAACCACCATACGTTAAGCACTACTTCGATGGCGCTCTCATGCACATCTTCAACCCTGATACAAAGGAAAACGGCGGTATCTTCTCTCAGTCACAGGGCTGGGCAATCCTCGCTGAATCCCTCCTCGGTCACGGTAACAGAGCATTTGAATACTTCATGGAATCCTCACCTGCTGCAATGAACGACAAGGCTGAAACACGTGTTATCGAACCATATGCACACGGTCAGTTCACAGAGTCCACACGTTCTCCATTCGAGGGACGTTCCCACGTTCACTGGCTCACAGGTACAGCTTCCACAGTTATGGTTGGCTGCGTAGAGGGTATCCTCGGTATGCGTCCTAACGCTGAAGGTCTTGTAGTTGACCCTGCAATTCCTTCTGATTGGGAAAGCTACACAGTTGACAAGATGTTCAGAGGCAAGAAGCTCAATATGACCTTCAACAACCCAAACAAGGTTGAAAGCGGCGTTTCCTCCATCGTGCTCAACGGTGAAAAGCTCGACGGCAACTTCATTCCTGCTGCTATGCTCAAGGATGAAAACGAAGTTGTTGTAACTCTTGGATAAAAATCAAACGCAAGCGTTTGACTCCATAATTTTTCACGTTGTGAAAAATTATTTATTAGATTAATGTTTTTAAACACGGCATTGCTTCGGCGGTGCCGTGTTTTTTTATTCGTAATGCGTAATTATTGATTTTTGGGGCAACGTGTGGTATACTTTAATAAATGTGGAATTAGGAAAGTGAAATTAGAATTATCATATAAATTCCACTTTCCTAATTTCAAATTTCACATTTACAAGAAACGGAGAAACAAAATGAACATAACCTACTATCCCGACGGTGAAACCGTAAAAACCGCTATGGAACAGGACGAGCCATTGCTGGTGCTGATTTCCTTTGACGGTGAACAGGTAATCGCAAGTCAGATTGATGACGCTGTTGAGCATCATATCCTGCTCCGCAAGGTTGATTTGCCTGATACGGATATTGATAAATATTTTCGCGTTGTCCTTGACCGTTCGGGTGCGGACTGGACTTTTGTATGTCCTCCCGATTACAGCGGAATTACCCGCAAGGACAAACGCATTGAACGCTTCTTCGAGGACGGGATGACGATTATTCCAAAGGCACTGAATGAAATTGGATATGATGTTGAAGTTGAAATTCCCAAAAGGTATCGCAGACACTTTGATATGATGGGAGATTAAAACAAAATCAAAGATTTTGTCTCCGAGTTTTTCTGCGTTGCAGAAAAACGTCGGGGTTTGCTTGTATTTTATAATCTAACAGGAGGAACAAAATGAAAGCTGACATAGTTGTAAAAAGCATTATCTATAACAGAAAGCTTGGCAAATTTCTTCTCGTGCAACGCTGCAATGCCGATGATATCGGTGCGGGAACATGGGAGAACGCAGGTGGAAATGTCGAACAGGGTGAAACACCCGAATTTGCTATGGCAAGGGAAATATATGAGGAAACAGGTATGACGGAAGTCCGTATCGTGCGTGTTGCTTATGTGTCGCTTGTCAACGCAGAAACACCGTATCTGATTATTGCGTATTTATGTGAGGCACTGACGGAAAACGTGACACTGAGTGAAGAACATCAGGCTTTTATGTGGGCAGATGAAGCTGAGTGCAGACGATTGCTGCCGCAAGCTATTATTGACGATTTTGATAATAACGGAATTTTCGGGCATCTGAGATAACTTACATAAATTTTCATTATTGAAAACGGGGTGCTGATAATGAGATTTTCCGAAAAAATAATAAGTGAATACAGCAAAGACGCCGATAAGCGTCTTGCGTTCATATGCAGGCTGATGATTGTGTTTATGCTGCTTGTTGGATTGCTGAACTTTCTTGGCATTTTCATAATTGATGCAGTACCGCTTTATCTGACAGTCGGCGTGTCAATTCTTATCTTTTTTATACCGACATTACTGGGTGACATTCTGAAAATGCGTTCGGTGGGACTGAGATACTTTTTTCTTGCGCTTATGGTGTTCCAGTCGGGTCTGCAGTACGCGACCCTTTCCTATCACACAATAATAATGCTTGTGTTCCCGATGGTAATGTCATGCCTGTACAACGAAAAGAAATATGTAAAATATACAGCTATAATCAGTGTGCCGATGATTATAGTTTCGCACCTGTTGGCAACAGTTTTCAGGGTTGTTCCCGACGAACCGCTTATAACACTCCGTGATACGATTGTGTACGGCATACTTCCGAGAGGTATCGAGTTCAGCGGCGTGGTAATTCTATGCTACTTTATTTCGGACAGAATGGAACGTCTTGTGAATACCCTTGCAAGCAAGAATGCCGAACTGTACGACGACCAGGAAAACCTTATCCTTGCGCTGTCACAGATTATTGAAAACAAGTCCGAACATACAGGTCAGCACGTCCGCCGTGTTGCCGAATATACGGAAGTGCTTTGCAGAAGCCTTGGCTATGACGAGGAGGAAAGCTGGAAAATCAGTCTTGCGGCAATGATGCACGATGTCGGCAAGATTATGCTTCCCGAAACAATT
>JAZUSM010000026.1:0-25987 GCA_045606725.1 Oscillospiraceae bacterium
CTTGCTTCTCCCGTTGGAAAAATTCTGAAGCTTGACAAGGAGGACACCGCTACGCTGATTATGTGCGGTATGGCGGCGGGCTTCTCGGCGCTGTTCGGCACACCGATTGCGGCGGCGGTTTTCGCTGTTGAGGTCGTAATCGTTGCTTCGGCACAGTATGCGGCACTTGTTCCTTGTATGATTTCGGGAATAGCTGCAAGCGTTGTTGCGAGAATTTTTGATGTAAAACCCGAAAGCTTCATCGTTCAGGGCATACCCGCACTTGACGGGAACTCGGGGCTTGACCTGCTTCGTGTTACGGCACTGGGCATAGGCTGTGCGGCGGTAAGCGTGCTGTTCTGCGTGGTTATCAAGGCGGCAAAAAAGACCTTTGAAAAATTTTTCAAAAATGATTATTTACAGATTTTAACAGGCTCGGCAATAGTAATCCTGCTGACCGTGTTTCTCGGAACAACCGACTACAACGGCGCAGGAATGGACGTTATCGAGCGTGCATTTGAGGGCGAGGCTTCGCCTGTTGCGTTCCTGCTGAAAATCGGCTTCACGGCGCTTACTCTTGGCGCAGGCTTCAAGGGCGGCGAAATCGTGCCGAGCTTCTTTACGGGAGCAACCTTCGGCTGCGTAATCGGCGGTCTGCTGGGACTTGACCCAAGCTTCGGTGCGGCGGTTGGTCTGCTGGCGGTTTTCTGCGGCGTGACAAACTGTCCTTTTGCAACAATTATTTTAAGTATAGAACTTTTCGGCGCAGGCGGCCTTGCCTACTACGCGCTGGCAATCGCAATCAGCTATATGCTTTCGGGCTACTGGGGACTCTACAGCGCACAGCGCTTCGGACAGTCCAAGCTCAAGCCTGTGGTGTACGTTGAAAATGTGAAGAAAGAGAAAGAAAAATGACGCTTTGTACAACAAAAAGGAAGGGTTAAGATGTAAACCGAATAAAGCGATTAATAAAACGATACAATAAATTTACCATATACAGGAGGAAACACAATGTTATTACTTGACGAACTCAGAGTTGAGCTTGAAGGATACAGAAAGGATATGAAGGAGCTTTACACAATCCTGAATATCGACAAGGCTAAGGAAGAAAATGCACAGCTTCAGGAGGAGTCCGCAAAGGAAGGCTTCTGGAACGACATTGAAAATTCCAACAAGGTTATGCAGACTATCAAGCACAACGAAAATACAATTGCAAGCTACGACAAGCTCAACGAAAAGCTTGAGGACTGCCTCACAATGATTGAGCTTACTATGGAGGAAGAAGAGGACGAGGAAGCTGCCCTCGAAATCAAGCGTGACGCTGACCAGTTTGTTAAGGAGCTGGAAGCAATGAAGCTTACAACTCTCCTCACAGGCGAGTACGACAGCAAGAACGCTATCATCACATTCCACGCAGGCGCAGGCGGTACAGAGGCTCAGGACTGGGCGCAGATGCTGTTCCGTATGTACAATATGTGGGCTGAAAGCCACGGTTACAAGGTTACAACACTTGACTACCTCGACGGCGACGAAGCAGGTCTGAAGTCCGCTTCTATCCTTATCGAAGGCCTTAACGCTTACGGCTTAATGAAGTCCGAAACTGGCGTACACCGTCTTGTTCGTATCTCTCCGTTTGACTCATCAGGACGTCGTCAGACTTCCTTTGCTTCCCTCGAAGTAATGCCTGAAATGGACGACGCTGACCTGAATATCGAAATCCGTCCTGAGGATCTGGAAATCGACTTCTACCGTGCATCAGGTGCAGGCGGACAGAAGGTCAACAAGACTTCCTCTGCGGTACGTCTTACACATATCCCGACAGGTATCGTTGTATCCTGTCAGACACAGCGAAGCCAGTATCAGAACAAGGACTACGCTATGAAGATGCTCGTTTCCAAGCTTGTTGAAATCAAGGAACGTGAACACCTTGAAAAGATTGAAGACATCAAGGGCGTGCAGAAGGAAATCGCATGGGGCGCACAGATTCGTTCCTACGTATTCATGCCTTACACCCTCGCTAAGGACCACCGTACAGGTCACGAAAACGGCAATATCAGCGCTGTTATGGACGGCGACCTCGACGGCTTTATCAACGCTTACCTCACAGCCCTTTCTCACGGCACACTTCAGAAATAATTCCGGAAGTAAGGGTAAAATATATGCAGAAAATTTTAGGCTATATGCGCAAGGCAATTCAGGAATTCGACCTTATTCAGGACGGCGACAGAATTGCTGTAGGTGTTTCGGGGGGCAAGGACAGTCTTGTGCTTCTTCGCGGACTTTTCCTGCTGAAACGCTTTATCGGTATTGAGTACGATATTGTTGCGATAACCCTTGACCCTCGCTTCGGCGGTACGGACGGGGACTACTCCGCTGTTGACGAAATGTGCAGGGAAATGGGTATTGAATATAAGCTTATCCGCACCCACATCGGTGAGATTGTGTTCGATGTGCGTCAGGAAAGCAACCCCTGCAGTCTTTGTGCACGTATGAGGCGCGGTGCGCTTCACGATGCGGCAAAGGAAGCGGACTGCAACAAAATCGCCCTCGGTCACAATTACGAGGACGTGGTTGAAACATTTATCATGAATCTTTTCAATGAAGGCCGACTGGGTTGCTTTGCACCGAAAAGCTACCTGTCACGAAAGGATATCACGATGATAAGACCATTGGTGCTTGCGCCTGAAAAGGATATACGCAGTGCTGCAAACCGTAACAATCTTCAGGTCGTGAAATCAAAATGTCCCGCAGACGGACACACCTCCCGCGAGGCGACGAAGCAGTTTCTTGCTGAGCGTGACAAGCTTGACAAGGGCTTCTCCGACCGTATTTTCGGGGCAATGCGCCGCGCAGGACTTGACGGCTGGGGCTTTAAGGAAAAAGAATAATCACAGGGGCGGCTGATAGTCGCTCCTGTTTTATTTTCCATCGTTTTCGATGAACTCCTTGAGGCTTCTCAGCTCATTGGAAAGAGCTGTGTTCAGCAGCTTTGACTCAGCGGCAAGCATCTCTCCGTATGGATTTCCGTCCGTATCCTTTTTATCATGATAATGATTGCCGAGGCGCTCTAAACGGCTGTCGATTTCCTGTATAATTTTACGATTGTTCATAGCAATACTCCTTAGATTTTATTCAGAAATAGCATTGCCGAAGCAGATAAAAATATTCATTTATCAAACGTTCAATTGTTGCTGAAAAATTTGTAACAAAATAAATGTAAACGGTTTATCTTTGTCGGCAATTTAACAAAGCAAGTTTAAGGTATCACTTTGGAATTTGTGTCAAGTGTTGAAAATCCCGAATGCTGTTGACATCAGTCTGCAAAAAGAGTAAAATTAATATGTGATTATAACGTGTGTAAAACAAATAAAATGAGTAGGAGAAGAATTATGAAGAAGATTTTCAAGATTGCTGCAACAGCGCTGACTGCTTGTCTGGCGGCAATATGTATGGCCATTACTGTTTCTGCAGAAACTGAAGATGTAGAACTTTCCGTTGACCGTGCTGTACCGACATCAGGTGCATGGGGACAGTCAGTGTATTATGACAAATCACAGTTTGACTGCGCAAGAATTACTCCTGACACAATTATCTACATAGAATATACAACAGAAGGTGAGCTTGTAAATACAGCAGGTTATGCCGCTGAAATGATTTTCCAGAATTACACTACTGCTGACCCACAGATCTGGGCAAAGGTTGCGCCTTTTGAGTTCACAGAAACCTCTGCTTCATACAAGTATGATGACATCGTCAAGGCATACGGAAGCGAAGACCTGAGCACAGTTGATAACATGTGTATCGGTGACTGCGGTGTTATTCTTACCGCTACAAAGATTACCCTTACAAACTGTAAGCCTGCGGAAGAGGTTACAACAACCACAGTTGCTGAAACAACTGAAGCTGTTACAGAAGCAGCTACCGAGGCTGTTACAACAGCGGAAACAACTGCCGCTACAACAGCTGCTCTTGCTGAAAAGGAAAGCGACGGAGAAATTCCTATCATTCTTATCGTAATAATCTCAGTTGTGGTTGCTGTTGCTGTAGTTGTAACAGTTATTGTTATCAAGAGCAAAAGACGTTTTTATTAATAAAACAAGGGTTGTCGGCACATATGCTGACAACCCATTTTTTTTGTATGATTTTCTGAGCAAAATATTTCTCGGGATAAATACTGCATTCGGGCACTTCTCCGTTAATTCGGAATACTGCTTCCGAAAGAGAGGAAAAAAGTCCGGTACCGAGATTTTTTCCAAGCGCTTCTTTAAGCGTCCATAAACGGAAAAATGCTTCATCGGGATACACGCTTTGCTCCGTGTATTCCATTTCTTCTGCTGAAAAAATACGCTTTGCCGCCTTGCCGTTATAGGGACGTATAAGCTCAGCATCAATGCCGATTTCCGAATCCGAAAATCCGCATACAATCAATCCCCTGCAATGACTCAGGTTAAAATGAATATGCGGATAATCAGGAATAAATGGCTTGCCGTGCTCCCATTTTTCAATGCGGTAATTTTCAATATTATATATTTTTTTCAGAAGCTCCGCGAGAAAAGCGTGAGCCATATCATGAAGCTCTTTTCCACCGATTGCTTCATCCACAATTCTGTAATAAACCATACCTACTCCCAAAAAACGGGTATCGGGTCTGCACCCGATACCCGTAATAATTTTTAAAAATCAAAGAGCTGCATTAATTAACAAAATAGCTTTCTTTACGTTGCCGCTTACCTTGATAAGTCCGTCAGCAAGTGCATCATAAATATTCTTCTTGCCTGTCATTACAGCAACAAATGCATCAGCATCAGCGCGGAATTCAACGTCATAGTCGTTGTACTTGTAAGGCTCAACAGAAATGTTGTTAGCTTCGTCAATGTAAATATAGAAGATACCATCTGCAGCACCGTTAAGCTCAACATTTGCAGCGATAGGATACTTGATTCTTGTCAGGTCAGCAGCAGCCATCTTCTTCTTAGCAGCAGCAACAACGTCCTCATAAGCAAGACCCTTTTTCTTAGGTGCCTTCTTAGCAGCTTCCTTTTTAGCAGGAGCCTTCTTTTCAGCAGCCTTAGCAGTTTCTTTCTTTGCAGCAGGCTTTTTCGCAGCAGGTTTCTTTGCCGCAGGCTTCTTAGCAGGAGCCTTCTTTTCAGCAGCCTTAGGAGCTTCCTTAACAGCTTCAGTCTTAACTTCTGCAACAGCTGTTTCAGCAGCCTTTACAACAGTTTCCTTTGTTTCAGCAGGGGTAGTTTTCTTAGTAGCCATAGTCAAAATCCTCCTTATTTTTAAATGCAAAATAATTAAGAAGCAAGCTAAATCTTCATTAAAAATATTATAACCAATTCATCAACAATTGTCAATGATTATTTACTTATTTTTTAACTTTTTTGTGTCAACAACCAAAATATGTATTGAAAAATATACGAATTAACTACTTATGATATTTACCGCCGTTGTTGATCTGAAAAGCACGGTAAATCTGCTCAAGAATCATAACTCTTGCAAGCTGATGCGGAAACGTCATTTCTGACATTGACAGACGGAAATGACAGATTTTTTTTATATCCTCAGCAATGCCGCAGGAACTTCCGATTACAACGTTGAGAGTGCTTTTTCCGTCAACGGAAATCTGAGAAATTTTATCAGCAAGCTTTTCGGAAGAAAGCTGTTTTCCCTCAATGCACATTGCAATATTGAAGCAATCCTTACCGTTGAGATATGTAAGCATATTTTTTCCTTCAGCGGAAAGGGCGTTTGAAATTTCCTTGTCGGATGGATTGTCCGGAAGCCTGCTTTCATTAAGCTCGACAATATTAAGCCTGCAGAAAGCACCGAGTCGTTTTGCATATTCAGCACAGGCTTCACGCAGATAGCTTTCCTTCAGTTTTCCGACGGTAATAAGATTTACAGTAAGCATACAGACTCCTTAGAAAGTAATATATCCGCCGCTTGTTTCAACAGGTGCAACGGAAAGTGTGTAATCGCTGTTGCGTACAAAACCACGCAGACAGCCAAGCACTGTATTCTCAGCAATTTCGGGAGTGTTATTTTCCTGAGATAAATGCCCGAGAATAAGACGCGTCGTGCCGCTTTTCAGAAGCCGTGCCGCAAAAGCACCGCTGTCAACATTTGAAAGGTGACCGTTGTTGCTGAAAATACGGGTTTTAAGATAGTATGGATAAATTCCGTTTCTCAGCATTTCAATATCGTAGTTTGCTTCAAGAAGCACACAGTCCGTGCCGAGAAGATTTTCCTCAACAATATCAGTAACGTGACCAAGGTCAGTGCAGACTGCCGCAGTTTTCCCATCAGGAAGCTCAATTCTGTAACCGCATGACTCACGGGTATCATGAGGGGTATTGAAACAGCGCACGTTCATTCCGCAGATTTCTTCACCCTCTTTAAGCTCAAAGCATTCGCCGTTTATCATTCCGCTGCCGCAAAGATATTCAAGGGTAAGGCTCTGCGCAAAAACAGGTGCCTTGATTTTTTTTGTAAGCACGGTAAGTCCCTTTGTGTGGTCGCTGTGCTCATGGGTGATAAAAATTGCCTTTATCGCATCAACAGAAAGACCGTTTATTTCCATTGCTTTTTTCAGACGTGAAAAAGAAACACCATCATCAATGAGAATGCCCTCGGATTTTGTTCCTATGTAAGTGCTGTTTCCCTTGCTTGAAGAAAACAGCGGATAAATTCTTGCCAAAATAATGCTCCTTTGCAATTTGTAGATAATAATATATTACCCCGAATTCAGAATTGTGTCAAGTAAATTGTAATTTGCAAGTGTGGAGTTTGGAGAGTGGAGTGTGGAGTTGATGTGTAAATCATAATTCCTCTTAACTCCACTAAACGAACTTGTTTGTTTTTTACACTCCACACTTGCATATTATAATTTGTCGTGACAATTATAAAAAAATATGCTATAATGCATAATGTATCTACAGATAATAAATCTATAAAAAGGAGATTTTCAATATGACTGCTTCTGAAAAAATTACTTCCCTCAGAACTGAAATGAAGTCCTCGGGGATTGATATTTATATTGTACCTACTTCAGATTTCCATGACAGTGAATATGTAAGTCCGCATTTTATGGTACGCAGATTTCTCAGCGGCTTTACAGGTTCGGCGGGAACTCTTGTTGTTTCTGCAGACGAGGCGGCGCTTTTCACTGACGGACGCTACTTCATTCAGGCTGAAACTCAGCTTTCAGGAAGCGGAATAAAGCTTATGAAATCAGGTGAGCCGAATGTTCCCACTGTAAAAAAATATGTTGGGGATTTGCTCGGGAAAGGCGGAACAATTGGTTTTGACGGACGTGTTGTAACTGGTGCAACAGGTGAGGACTACAAAAAAATCGCTGCTGAAAAGGGCGGAAAAATCATATGCGGAATTGACCTTGCTGATAAAATATGGACAGAACGCCCTGCGCTTGAACACACGGAAATTTTCCTGCTTGATGAAAAATACAGCGGAAAGAGCACAGCTGAAAAGCTTGCTGAGGTACGCGGTAAGCTTGCTGAGAAAAATGCAGACGTGCATATTATTACAACACTTGACGATATTTCGTGGCTGTTCAATATCCGCGCAAACGATATCGAATGCTGTCCGATGGTGCTGTCCTATGCGGCGGTAACTTCTGAAAACGCATATCTTTTCGTTGACGAAAAAGCCTGCGGTGGAATTGTCCGTGACTATATTCTGAAAAACGGTGCTGAAATTCTTCCTTACAATAATATATATGAGTACGCTGAAAAGCTTTCGGACAAGCGTGTGCTTATCAATACAAAACGTGCAAACTATCGTCTTGTGCAGCTGCTTGACAAATGTGAAATAATTTCTGAAGCCAACCCCTCCTCTCTTCTCAAAGCGATTAAAAATCCTGTTGAAATTGAGAATATCCGCAAGGCTCACCTTATGGACGGCATCGCTGTCACGAAGTTCATGTACTGGCTCAAAAGCAATGCAGGAAAAACAACAATTACCGAAAGCGAAGCAGGTGCATATATTGACAGCCTGAGAAAAGAAATCGGCGGCGAAAGCTTTATCGGCGTAAGCTTTGATACAATCAGTGCATACGGTGCAAATGCGGCTATGATGCACTATTCCGCCGAAACAGGAAACAACGCTGTGCTAAAACCTGAGGGGCTTCTCCTTGTTGACAGCGGAGGGCACTACCTTGAGGGCACTACCGATATTACCCGTACTTTTGCTCTCGGAGAAATCACTGACGAAATGCGCAGCCATTTCACTGTTACCCTCCGTGCAATGCTTAATCTTGCGGCAGCAAAATTCATGTACGGCTGTACAGGAGAAAACCTCGACATTCTTGCAAGAGGACCCATGTGGGAAAAGGGTCTTGATTACCGATGCGGCACGGGGCACGGCGTAGGCTATCTGCTGAGCGTGCACGAGTCACCTAACAGCTTCCGCTGGCGTCTGCGCGACGACCTGCCGAGAACAGCTGTACTGGAGGACGGTATGGTTACAACGGACGAACCAGGGGTATACATCGAGGGAAGTCACGGTATCCGTATTGAAAACGAACTTCTTTGCAGAAAGGCTGAAAGCTGTGAGTACGGTCAGATTATGGAATTTGAAACACTCACCTATGCTCCCATTGACCTTGATTGTATTGATGAGAAACAGCTGGAACAGCGTGATAAGGACAGACTGAATGCTTATCACAGAATGGTATTCGAAAAACTTTCCCCACACCTGAACGGCGCCGAACTGGACTTCCTGAAAAACTACACAAGAGAAATCTGAATTCAATAGCACAAACTGGAAATACAGAATATGACATTTTCTGCGCAAGAATATGATAAATAGTATATTTTGCGTTAAAATATTGCAAATCTATTGTGCAATATTACACAATGTAAACGTTCTATTTGTTCAAATTGATACTTGACAACCGTCGATTAATTATAGTAAAATTATAGTAATCAAAGGGATTGTATACGTTTTCAGTTTATACATTTTGCCCTAAAATAAAGGAGAGATTTACTATGAAGAAATCAAGAATTCTTAGCGCTATTACTGCTGCTGCTATCGCAGCTACAACATTTGTTTCTATGGCTATGCCTGCTTCCGCAGCTGACTCCTACCATGCTTACATTGGTGTTCAGTCCTCAAGCTTCATCTTCAGAGATGCTTATGAGAATGCTTCCACTGGCTACGGAACAGACTACTTCAATCAGATCACTGCTAACTACCCTGCTGCTCCAGAAGCTAAGGCTGGTACAATCACAGACGTTGAAATCACAGGCGACGGCACATATAAGGTTGGCGTAACTGATTTCGACTTTGGTTCTGACGAGTCCCTCAACCTCCTCTTTGTTTCTACTGACATTCCAAGAGATGCAGGCGTAACATTCAGCGATGTTAAGGTTATCCTCGACGGCAACACAAAGTACACATTCGACGAAGGCTTCGTTGATCCTGATGACAAGAATTCCGTTTACGCAAAGTGCGAAACAATCAACATCTGGAATCCAAACCTCACAGACCTTTTCGGTTATGTAATGCCTTCTTCTTCTATCGAAATTGAATTCACAATCACAGGCGTAGATGCTGCTCTCGGCGGAAGTGCTGCAGATACAGCTGATACAGCTACAACAACAGATGCTCCTGCTACAGGCAATGTTCCTGCTGCTGTAATGCTTTCCGTTATGGCTGTTGCAGGCGCTGCTGCAGTAGTTTCCAAGAAGAGAAACTAATTTTAAATTAAATAAAACTTACTACAGACTGCTGCTACCGCATGTTCGGCGGCAGCGGTCTGAGTTTTTGATGTAAATCGTTTTCATGGTTTGACATGACCAAACGAAAGGACTGATATTTATGGCGCTTGACTTCACAACTATGGTTGGCAATAATGCAGTTGCCAAGAAAACCATATCTGAAAAAATAACAACAGCGCTCTACTGGGTAATGCGTGTATGTATTATTGCCAATGTAGTAATGCTGTTTTTCCCTTCTTTCAACCCTATCAGAGTCAGCGAAAATGTAAACAAGAATATGTCATTGTTCTCATGTGCTCTTTCCCATGAGTCAATGCTGAATACATTCAAGGCTACACTCCGCCGTCAGGAATGGCTTGAACCGGCTTTCCAATCGCTCAGCGTAATCGGTGTTTTCATTATTATTGCAACAATACTTGCTGTTGCAGGCGGATGTATGTCTCTCGGCAATACAAAGCTTAAAAAGCTCGGCCTCATCTTCTCCTGTGCGGCAGGTATCCTGGAACTTATCACTGTTCTCAAGATTCAGCCTGTAGTTCAGAAGCTTGCAAATGATTCCAACGCTTCAGGTAAATTCGAGGATATGAAGCTTTTCCTGCCACCTGTTATTACAGCGTTTACTTTAATTACAATCATCTATATTGCTATTTCAATTGCAAACTTTATCCTTCTTCCAAGAGTCAATAAGAATGACAGATTTGAAATGGAACCTCAGTTCCAGCTGTTCCTTATGATGCTTCCGTTTATTGCTCTTGCATTCGTGTTCAGCTACCTCCCTCTTTACGGCTGGAGATACGCTTTCTTCGAATACAAGTCCGGTGAAACTCTTACAATGGATAAGTTTGTCGGATTCAAATGGTTCACCCAGCTGTTCCAGAATGCTGCTACAAAGCGTGACATTGTAACAGTGCTGAAAAACACTCTCGCAATGAGCGGACTTGGTATCATCACAAGCTGGATTCCTATGGCATTTGCGATTTTCCTTTCCGAAATCAAGAATACTCATTTCAGACAGATTGTTCAGACGTTCACAACAATCCCTAACTTCATCAGCTGGGTTCTTGTGTACGCTCTTGCTCTCGCAATCTTCTCAACTGACGGCTTCATCAATACAATGCTCACAAGCATGACAGGTGAACCTGTTACAACAAACTACCTGATGAACAGCGACCATATGTGGCTGAAAATGCTTGCATGGGGTCTCTGGAAGGGCGTGGGCTGGAGTGCTATCATCTACATAGCTTCCATTTCAGGTATCGACCAGGGTCTTTATGAAGCAGCAACCGTTGACGGTGCAGGCAGATTTGCAAGAATGTGGTACATAACAGTTCCTGAACTTATTCCTACATTCTGCGTACTCCTGCTTATGTCTATCGCAAATATCCTCTCCAACGGTATGGACCAGTATCTCGTATTCTCCAATGCGGTAAACCGTGAGTCCATTCAGGTTCTTGACCTTTACGTTTATAACCTCGGTATCAACAACGGTCTTATTCCGCTTTCAACTGTTATCGGTATGGTTAAATCTGTAGTCAGTGTTGTTCTTCTGTTTGCGGCAAACGGCGTTTCCAAGGCTGTCCGCGGCGAGAGCATTGTTTAAGGAGGTACGGATATGAGCGCAATTAATCTTTCTCTGAAAGAAAAATTCAATGAAAAGAAACACGATAAGGGACACAGCCAAAAAATCAAGCTGACTCCTGCTGATATTGTTTTCAATATCTTCAATTATCTTTTCTTTGCAATCTTTACACTCAGCTGTATTTTCCCGTTCTATTACATTTTTATCAACACAATTTCCGATAACACCCTCGTTACAAAGGGTGCAATCACACTTATTCCTAAGGGTCTTACAATTTCCAACTACATTCAGATGGGTAAGGTTAATGACCTTTGGAACTCTGTTGGTATCACATTTATAAGAACAATTCTCGGTACAGCGCTTATGGTATTTGCCTCCGCATTGGCAGGCTACCTTGTTACCAAAAAGGAAATGTGGCACAGAAAATTCTGGTACCGCTTCCTTGTTATCACAATGTACTTTAACGCAGGTCTTATCCCATGGTACCTGAATATGGCAATGCTTGGTCTTACAAATACCTTTGCTGCTTACATCATTCCTGGTATCGTTTCCCCTTACAATATTATCCTCGTTAAAACTTACATTGAATCAATTCCTGCGGAAATCGAAGAAAGTGCCTACATCGACGGTGCAAGCTACTGGAAGATTTTCTATAAGATTATCTGGCCTCTCAGCTTACCTATCCTTGCTACAATCGCTATCTTCGGCGCTGTTGGTCACTGGAACTCCTTCCAGGATTCCCTTATCCTTAACGCAGGTAAAGCTGAACTTTACACCCTTCAGCACAGACTTTACATCTACCTCAACCAGAGCTCAAACCTTTCAGCATTGGTACAGCCTGGTGCAAGTGCTGCCGACAGTGCGACAATTGCAGGTCAGATGAATACGAAGATTATTCAGTATACCATCTCAATGGTTACAATTATCCCTATCCTTTGCGTATATCCGTTCATGCAGAGATACTTTGTAAAGGGACTTATGCTCGGTGCTGTCAAGGGATAAACAAGTTATTATTTCCGTTTGGAATTTAATCTATTTTCTATAAGGAGGATAAATATGAAACTCAAAAGAATTATTGCAGGGCTTACTTCAATGGTAATGCTCGGTTCTCTTGCAGGCTGTGGCAGCTCAACAGTTGCTCCTCAGGTTGTTCCTGACGCAACAACTGCAGCAGGCAACAACGCTCCCGCAGACGGCAACACAGGTGCTGCCGATGTAACAGCTGCTCCTGAAAATAATGTTCCTACACTTCAGGAACTCTACGGTGATGAAACAATTCAGATTACCGTATTCAGCCAGCTCGCTAACTATTCAGGTAAGCTCACAGGTTGGTTTGCTGAAGTTATGAAGCGCGAATTCAACTGCGAAATGACTATTATCCCTGACACTGACGGTATGTTCGATACACGTATGGAATCAGGCGACCTCGGTGATATCGTAATATTCGGTTCTAACGGCGACCAGTACCAGCGTGCTGTAAAGGAAGGTATGCTCTACGACCTCAACGAAGACGACCTCCTCGCAAACTACGGCACATATATGATGGAAAATATGCCTTATGCTCTCGATAACAACGCTAATCTTAACGCAACTGTAACAGGCGAAAAGATTATGCACGGTATCGGTCACAACGTTGCTACAAGCCCTGAGGACCACGAAGCCTTCTTCTATACAATGGACGTTCGTTGGGATCTCTATAAGGAGCTCGGTTACCCTGAAATCAACAACCTTGATGAATTCTATCAGCTCATGCTTGATATGAAGGAAATCTGTCCTAAGGATGAAAACGGCAATGAAACATATGCTACATCCCTCTGGCCTGACTGGGACGGTAACATGGTAATGTATATTAAGGCATTCGCTACATGCTACTGGGGTCACGACGAAATGGGCTTCGGTCTTTACGACGTAGAAAACGGTGATTTCCACTACGCTCTCGAAGAAGGCGGCCCATACCTTGAATCACTCAAGTTCTTCAACAAGCTCTATCAGGCTGGTCTTATCGACCCTAACTCCATGACTCAGACTTACAATGAGATGAGTGAAAAGGTTACCGCAGGCGGTACATTCTTCTCCATCTTCGACTACGCAGGTTCACAGCTTTACAACACTGACATTCACCTTGAAGAAGGTAAGGCTATGTACCCAATGGTACCAAATGATGCTACACCTCTCTGCTACGGTATGAACGTTCTCGGTGGTAACAGAATGTATACAATCGGTGCAAATACAGAATACCCTGAGCTTTGTATGGCTATCATCAACTACCTCACAACTCCTGAGGGATATATGACATATAACTACGGTCCTAAGGACCTCTGCTGGTACTACGATGAAGAAGGCAACTCCTGCCTTACAGAACTCGGTGAAGCAGCACAGGCTGACCGTAAGGGTACAATTATGCCTGACGAATGGGGCGGCGGTAACTTCAACGACGGTACATTCCAGGCTAACAACACAACATGGTCCAAGGATGCTTCCAACCCTGATTCCAACGGTGAAACATATAACTACATCAACTGGAAGTCCAGACGTACAGACGAAACATATGAAATTCTCAAGGACTGGAGAGATAAGTACGGTCAGTACACATTCCAGGACTATATGAACACCACAAACTTCAAGGTTGCTCTCGGTACATCCTACACAGAATCCAAGCGTTCCGATGACCTTAAGATTATCTGGGAACAGGTTGCTGAATGCCTTATCAACTACACATGGCAGGCAATCTATGCTGAAAACGATGATGAATACAACAGAATCGTAAACGAAATGATTACAAAGTGCAACGAATATGACCCTGACGGCCTCTGCCTCGCATGGTGCGAAGAAGAAGCAAAGATCAGATGCGCACTTGAAGATCAGGTTAGAAACTAAATCAATGTTTTGGGGTACGTCACAGGCGTGCCCCAAAATTTCAATTGAAAGGATTTTCTTATGGCAGGTTTTTTCAGCACGGACAGCAAGCTGTACCGTTTCATGTGCAGACTTACAGACCTTGTAAAACTTAATTTTCTATGGCTTGTGTTCAGTTTACCGATTGTTACAATAGGCATTTCAACAATTGCGGCACACTATGTTGCGCTTAAAATTGCTGAGGGACAGGAAGGCTATATTTTCAGCGACTTCATAAAAGCGTTCAAAGCAAACTGGAAACAGGGTATTCCTATGTCATTTATATCGGTAATATGCGTGTGGGCGCTGTATCTTGATTTCCAGCTTATTGCCAACGCAGAAGAACATCCTGTTCTGTTCCTGATTACGGGAATAGTTGCGGCATACATATTCGTGTTCACGCTTCTGTACGCATTTGCACTGCTTGCACGATACGATAACACACTGCTGAACACCCTGCGCAACAGCTTCAATATCAGTATGAGATATTTTCTTCGTACGGCACTGCTGGTTATAATTGTTGCAATTGAACTTGCAGCAATGCTCTGGAGTCCGAAAACAATGATACTTATTCTCATCTGTGGTCCTGCATTTGTTATGCTGACCGTGTGCAGTGTAGCAATAAATATTTTCCGTGATATAGAAAGCAAAAATCCTGAGTCTGTCGAAAGGGACGAGCCCTCGGAACAGAACGAAACAGAAACATCAGAATAAAAAACAAACACCCGTAAGAATAATATAATTCTTACGGGTGTTCTGTTATTTTGAAATAATAAAATCTTCCTTGAATGTCATAACTCCGGATTCTGCATGATACTGCTTTTCCATATCTCGCTGCTTGCGTTCATCGGCAAGCTTATGCTCATTTTCCTCAAGCTTATGCTTATCAGGTCTGTGAAGGGCATCATACTTTTCAACAAACTCAATGGCGTCAGCTTCTTTAAGCGGCTTACTCATAAGGAAACCCTGAATGTAGTCACAGTTCATATCTGTAAGGAAGTCATACTGGCCAACCGTTTCGATACCCTCTGCAACAGTGTGGATACCAAGATTGTGCACCAGATCAATAATCGAGTCTGTAATTGCATAATCACGCTTATTGTCGTTGATTTCATCTATGAATGACTTATCAATCTTAAGACACTTGATCGGGAAATTCTTGAGATAATTAAGCGACGAATAACCTGTTCCGAAATCATCAAGCGCAAGTGAAATACCCAGATCATTGATATCATTGATTACAGTATTCTTGGAGTCAGTGAAATCGATAAGCGTACTTTCAGTAATTTCAAGCTGAATATTCTTTGGATTGACCTGAGTGATTTCGATAACCCTTTTGATATGTTCAATGTAGTTGTCACGTCTTAACTGAACGGGAGAAACATTGATTGACATAATGACATCTGGGTTAAGATTTTCATTGATCTGCTTCAGTGTACGGCAGGCACTTTCAAAAATCCATGAACCGATCTGAACGATTGCACCGCTTTCTTCGGCAACATTGATAAACTCAGTCGGAGGAACAACACCGAATTCTGGACTAACCCAGCGCAGAAGCACCTCAAAGCCGTGAATATCACAATTTTTAGCTGAAACAATAGGCTGATAGTGGAGGAACAACTCCCCGTTTTTAAGCGCTTCATTAAGATTTTTTGCAAGAGCCGCCTTACTGTAGATACTCTGATTTTTATGGGAATTGCTATAAAACGCAACTCTGTCCTTACCTGAAGCCTTAGCACGGTGAAGAGCCATTTCCGCATTACGGAGAAGCAAATCAGGGGTAAGGTCGTCGTCAGGATAAATGGAAACGCCCACAGAAAATTTAATGTAAATCTTGTCATTAAGTATTTCAAGAGGCTTGTTGAAGCACTGATGAAGCTTTTCGATTACCTCATAAACTGCATTGTAATCAGTATCAAATTCCTTGATTATGATAAATTCGTCACCGCTGAAGCGGAAGATTGAACTGTCCTGATTGATATGCTCCTTAAGCTCTGCGGCAAATCCGCTGAGCACTGCGTCACCGAAATTGTGACCGAGAGTTTCATTGAGCCACTTGAAATTGTCGATATCAATAAACATTACAGCAAAATGGCTTCTGCCCTCTTCACGGGTATGAATGATATCATCTAAATACTCGTAAAGTCTGATACGGTTGCTAAGACCTGTAAGGGTATCTGTGGTATTGAAATTACTGATAACAGCTGATTTATTCTGAACCATATCAGCAATTTTATTTACATTTGCAGCAATCTGAGCAGTTTCACTTTTTCCCTTTGTCTGCTGAATGCGGTAATTGAAATTACCTGCTGCAATTTCCTCTGTGCAAATCTGAATATCCCTGATGCGTTTGCTTTCATTGTGGAGAATGTTGAGACCGATAATGAACATAAGCACAGCAAGACAAATCAGGACAATAATCTGCTGCATAAATGTCTTGTATATATTTCCGTTTATTTCTTCACTGTCGAAAAGCACAACAACATTCCAGCCTGTAAGACTGCTTGTTTCCATGTAATAATAAACTGTTTCGTCATTTTCGGAAACATAATTTTCAACATTTCCTGTAGCATTGAATGGCTGTGAAATAATGTTTATGAGCGTACGGTCGGCAAGAGAAAACTTCTGTGCAAAATCCCTGTCCGACGGAGAATAGATTACTTCCGAATCAACTGCAACAACAGGGTAACTGCCTGTATTGAAGGTATACGCAGAAAGAACGGAGAACACACTATCAACAGTTAACTCTATACCGCAAAAAGCGTAAACGTTATCACCCTCAGATACAGGTACAATAACCGTAATTACATTTTCGGCAGGATTGAAAATACTTTCTGAAATGTTTGTACAGATATATTCCGACTGACTTGTTCTGCCCGAAACGTAGTTATGATACCATTCCTTTGACTCAAGCATATACTCATCAGCAGCAAGTATCTCCCCTGTGCATCCTGTCAGATAACCTTTCTGCTCGGAAATAATCCATGATGAAACAATATCGGGATTTTCCTCTGTAACATTTTTCAGCATTCCGATGATTTCTTCATTATACTCAGCTTCAGAGGGTTTGTCCGATGTGTTTATGCTGATAATATATTTTTCAAGCAAAGGAGAATTTGCCACCTGAGAAAGTTCATCGGCAGCATTGCTTATATGGTCTTCAAGCAGCTGTGAAATAAGACTTCCTGTATTATTCATTGTCTGAATGGTACTTGATGAGATGTTCATACGCATCAGTGCATATGAAATCAGGCTGAAACAACTCAGGAGAATTACTATAAGAATTAGATAATACAAATTTATGCGCCGTGAAAAATTGCTGCGGATTCTTTTATTGTTCTTAGACATGCAGTTTAATCTCCCTTAAATAACTGTATACTATAATTATAATAAATTACTAACCCAGAATAATTATAACACATTATATTTAAAAATAAAACACATTTTTTTAACTTTTTGTATTTTCGCTGTTTTGTATAAAAACTGCAAGAAATAATATGCAATTTTGTTAATTGCATTATGGAATTTATGTTGAAAAATAACAATCCCGCAATTTATTTGTGTTGACAAATACAAATACAAAAGCTATACTTATTTTAAGAACATATAGAAAGGATTTTCTGTTATGATACAAAGTCTTAATGGCGAATGGTCGGTCAGCAGCCGCTGGCTTGATAAAAAAATTGCTGTAAACATTCCTGATTCGGTTTACGGCGCATTGATGGACGCAGGCAAGCTTGCTGACCCATATTACGGCGAAAATCAATATAAAACCACAAAGCTTTCTGATGAAGAATACATATTTGAAAAGAATTTTGAAATAAATACCGAACTTCTGGACTGCAAAAAAATATTACTCCGTTTTCACGGTGTTGATACTCTTGCCGATGTTGAGCTTAACGGAATAAAAATCGGCAAAACGGAAAATATGCATTGCACTTACGAATTTGATGTTACAAACGCTGTATCAAGAAGCAGTAATATCCTTCGTGTCAGACTTCACTCACCTGTTGATTACATCAGAAAAAAGCAGGAGCGCAATTACGCATGGGGCGTCGAAACAACTATGGACGGTTTCCCTCATATCCGTAAGGCACATTACATGTTCGGCTGGGACTGGGGACCACAGCTTCCTGATATGGGCATATGGCGTGATGTTGAGCTTGAAGGAGTAAAAAGCGGTCGTATCGAAAGTGTGTATGTCCGTCAGGAACACTGGCAGAATACCGTGCGTCTTGTTTTTGATACACGTCTTGCAGATATAACCTCCCCCAATCTCCGTCTTGATGTAAATATAACTTCTCCGAACGGCGAAGATATTCTTATTTCTGCGCCTGCAAACAAGGACAGCGTTGCTCCCGAATGTCTTATTACCGAGCCTATGCTGTGGCAGGTAAGAGGCTACGGAAAGCCTAATCTTTATATGGTGAAGGTTATGCTTTTCGACGGCGATGAACCTGTTCATATGCAGGAATTCAATATTGGTCTGCGAAAAATCACCGTTCTGCGTACTCCTGACAATGACGGCACTGACGGCGAGGAATTCACATTCTGCGTAAATGGCATCAGAATCTTTGCTATGGGTGCAAATTACATTCCAGAAGACCAGATTTTGTCACGCTGTTCTCCGGAAAGAACAAGGGCACTTCTGAAAAGCTGTGCGGCTGCAAACTACAATATGATAAGAGTCTGGGGCGGAGGAATTTACCCTGACGATTATTTCTATGATATGTGCGACCAGCTTGGTCTGCTTGTGTGGCAGGACTTCGCCTTTGCCTGTGCGGTTTACAATGCTGATATCGACTTCTGCCGCAACATAAAGGAAGAATTCATTGACAATATCAAGCGTATCAGAAACCACGCTTCTCTCGCAATGTGGTGCGGCAACAATGAAATTGAGTCACTTATCCAGTATTGGGGCAAGCCTGTTACCGAGGAACAGAAAGAAGGCTACCTGCGTATTTTCGAAAAGCTTATCCCAAATGTTCTCAAGCATTATGACCCTCAGACCTTCTACTGGCCGTCATCACCGTCCTCAGGAGGCGGATACAACGACTCAAGTGCTGCCCATAAGGGAGACACCCACTACTGGGATGTGTGGCACGGTCTTAAGCCGTTTACTGAATTCAGAAAATTCAAGTTCCGTTTCTGTTCCGAATACGGCTTCGAGTCTATTCCCTGCATGAAAACAATCCGCACCTTTGCCGAAGAAAAGGATCTTAACCTTTGCTCGCCTGTTATGGAGGCACACCAGAAATGCGAAGGCGGCAACGAAAAGCTGCTTTATTACCTTGCTCAGATGGTGCACTACCCATACAGCTTCGACGGGCTTGTTTACGCAACACAGATTGTTCAGGCTGACGCTATCCGTACCAACGTTGAGCATATGCGCCGAAACAGAGGCAGATGTATGGGCTCGCTCTACTGGCAGGTCAACGACAGCAATCCTGTTATTTCATGGTCATCCATAGACTATTACGGCAGATGGAAAGCACTTCACTACTACGCAAAAAAATTCTATGCACCTGTACTTTGCTCCATTGATGACAGCGACAAGAAAAAGCTTGTTGTCAATGTGTCCAATGAAAAGCTCACCGAATTCAAGGGAGAAGTGCGCTGGAGAGTAAGAAAGAACGATACCGAAATTATTTCGCAGGGCAGCACAGCTGTAACAGTTGCTCCTCTTGCCGCAAAGGACGTACTTGCGCTTACTCCAGAAATGACAAAACTTACCGTAGAAATGTACCGCAATCACTATATTGAATACACTCTTGTGCAGAACAACACTGTTATTTCTGGCGGCACGCTTATGCTTGTACTGCCAAAGCAGTTTGAATTCATCAATCCTGAAATCAATGTTAAAATCGACCAGATAGGCGAAATGTACCGTTTCGAATTCAGCAGCAGAAACTATGCAAAGGGTGTGTATCTTGATTTTGATGAGTACGACTGCGTTTTCGGCGACAACTGGTTTGACCTGCATGGGCAGAAACACTCTGTGCTGGTGAATAAAATGAATTTCCCGATTAATATCACTCTTGACGCTCTCAGGGAGAATCTCCGCATAAAGAGCTACTACGATATCATCTGAAAGGTATGGCAAAATGAATCTCAAGGAAGAATTTATCGAAATCTACAAAAATAACATTACCCGTGAGGGCGCGGATAAGCTTCTGGAATACCTGCTCTCGGACAAAAGCGATTTCTTTACCGCACCCGCAAGCACACGCTTTCACGGTGCTTACGAAGGCGGCTTGCTAGAGCACAGCCTCAACGTCTACCATTGTCTTAAGGATTACCTTTCCCGTGAACGTGCAAAGAATATATACGGAATGAATTACTCCGAAGAAACCATTGCTGTTGCCGCACTTCTTCACGATATCTGCAAGGTGAACTTCTACAAGGTTGACTACCGCAATGCGAAAAACGATAAGGGACAATGGGAAAAAGTCCCCTACTACGCAATTGACGATAAGCTGCCCTATGGTCACGGTGAAAAATCCGTGTACATTATCACAGGCTTTATGCGTCTTTCCCGTGAAGAAGCCTTTGCAATACGCTATCACATGGGTTTTTCGGCAAACGATGACCCTAATCAGGTGGGCAAATCCTTTGAAATGTTTCCTCTGGCATTTGCCCTGAGCGTTGCTGACATGGAAGCATCCTACTACCTGGAAGGCTCTGTAAAATAAGCTTTTGTAAAAAACAATGCTCACAGTGTATAACACGCTGTGAGCATTTCGTTTTATTTCATCTTTTTAAGCTGTTCATTAAGTCTGTCAATTATTATGTTCATGATTTTTATTCTTGCGTAAAGCTTGCTGTTTGCTTCAATTATGTTCCATGGAGCATCAACCGTCGAGGTCTTTGCAATCATTTCGTCAACAGCCTTTTCATAGTCATCCCACTTCTCACGGTTGCGCCAGTCCTCATCGGTAATCTTCCAACGCTTTTCGGGAGTGTTCATACGCTCGTTGAAGCGTTTCAGCTGTTCCTCCTTGTCAATGTGAAGCCAGAACTTCAGCACTACAACGCCCTCTCTTGTCAGCTCCTCCTCAAACTCATTTATCTCACGGTAAGCCATTGCACAGCGTTCTTCAGAAGTGAAGCCCTCAATGCGTTCAACCATTACTCTGCCATACCATGAACGGTCAAAAATTGTAATATGCCCTGTTTTCGGAAGCTTGTTCCAGAAGCGCCACAGATAATGACGGTTCAGCTCATGCTTTTCAGGCGCGGCAACAGGCACAGCCTCATATCCTCTCGGGTCAAGCGCATAGGAAATACGCTTGATAGCGCCGCCCTTTCCTGCTGCGTCCCAGCCCTCGAAAACCATTACCACAGGAAGCTTTTTCTTGTAGATTTTACCGTGAAGCTTTGCAAGCTCCTTGCGTGCCTTTTTCAGCTCATCATCGTACTTTGTAGGCTGCATAGACTTATTTTCAAGGCTTATTTCAGCAAGCTTCGGCTTTGGTGCAAGACGGAAAGCATGAGTGGTTTCCTCCACAACAGGCACAGGCTTGTCAATGTTCACCGCATTCGTAATCTGGCTTACGAGAATGTTGAACACCTGAAAACGTGTAAAGCTGCGGTCAGTAGTATCAATGATTTTCCAGGGACAATGCGGAGTGTTCGTTTTTGTAAGCATATCATCAAACTGTTTGTAATATGCGTCGTAATTCTTGTTTCGCTTCTTGTCAAGCTCGGTAACACGCCACTTGGTAGTGCTGTCCTCCTTAAGCTTGAGAAAACGCTTTTTCTGCTCCTTCTGAGAAATATGAAGGAAAAACTTGACAATAACATAACCATCGTCGGAAAGCTGACGCTCGAATGTATTTACGGAAGCAATTCTGTCAGCGTACTCACCGTCAGAAATGCCCTCCTCCATTTTTGCAATGGCAAGTTCCTGATACCAGCTTCTGTCAAGAACAGCAAGGCTTCCTCTTTCGGGAATTTTCTCCCAGTATCTTTTCATCAGCGGATAACGGCGTTCTGTTTCCGTTGCGGGCATGGTTGAATAAACCTTGAAAAAACGCGGGTCAAGCATCTTTATCATATCAGCGATAAGCGAGCCCTTACCTGAAGCTCCCCAACCCTCCAGCAGGATTATAACAGGCAGCTTTTTGTCACGTATTTTCTGCTGCAAAGCGGAAAGATTTTTTTCCAGTTCCTTGGTAAGCTCCTTGTAATCAAAGGATTTGTTTTTATTGACAAGTGCATTTTCAAGCATACGGCAAGTTCCTTTCGGAGTAGAATATATTTTTATTATAACGCATTTTCCGCCCGTTGGCAAGCGTATATATAAATAAATCCTGCCGGCTCTTTTGCTCAAATTGACGTAAATCGGCCGTTTTCGTAAATTTCTATTGCAATTTAAAAATATTTGTGGTATAATAATATGCAGTATTTGCACCGATTGAGTGCAGAATTATTTACAGAAAAAAGAGGTAAATTATTATGGGATTTCCAATAGTATCACCTGTTATTATTCAGAGCCTTAAAAAAACGCTTGCTCCGCTTACACCGGAGGATTTCTGCGACGTTGCAGTCACAGCAGCTGCTGTAGAATACACACCTAAGCTTGCAAATATTGAAGTTGCAAAGGCACTTGTTTCCGAAAAGGAAACTCTTGCTTTCGGCATGATTAATCTCCCTGACGACAAGAGTGCTCCTCTTGTTGAGGAAAGCAGAAGAATTCTTGCTGCCTGCCCGTCAGCAGCATATTACTGGCAGATGCGTACCCTGTTCATGAACGTGCTCCAGAACAGAAATGTAAACCTTGAAAAGCGCTTCCTGCTTCTCAATTACGCAGTAAAGACCGCTCAGGGTATGATTGACAACGGTCAGCCTGATCGTATTCCTCAGTTTGTAGACGAATTCACAAATCTCCCTGATTATGCACCTGTTCTCGAATACTTCCAGCAGGTTCGTCCTAATCCTGCATATTCACTTGCTGACGGTATTTCCCTCATCAAGTCCCTTAAAAAGCCGAATGCGGCTTATAAAGAGGTTGTAAACACAATCTATAAGAATCTTGGTGTGTCAGGTCCTGAAACACTTAAAATGCTTGATATGCCTAAATACGTTTCAATGAGAAAGGCTTATTCCGAAGCAATGACTACCGAAAAATCCTTTGCTGTTGAGAATGTAATAATCAATTACCTGTGGAAATACAGCCTCCCGCTTGCTTCACCTCAGTTCAGTTACTGGGATAATTTCGTGTTCTTCTGCTCACTGTACAATGCAGTGAAAATTCTTTACACATGCTATATGCCTGGTAAGAATGATGAAGACTTTGCTAAGGCTATCAGTGCCTTTGATGCGGCTCTTGAAATTTCCGATCCTAAGCTCTTGCAGAAGGTAATCTTTGCGGTAAAGAACTCAGGTCAGAGCAACAACGGCGACCTTGCCACACTTACACTCAGCTGATTTTTTAACAAGCGGACAAACGATATTTCGTATGTTCGCTGTGTTTTTTCATGTTTCTGAAAGGAATGATTTTTGTTATGGGCAACAACAATAACAATGAGATGTACAACAAAAAAAGAATTTCCAGAGATAACCGTCCAGAGTTTCCGAAAAGAGCGGTTATCACAGGCGGTATGCCTTACGGCAACAAGAAGCTCCACTTCGGTCATGTGGGCGGTGTGTTCGTTTTTGCGGACGTTTACGCACGTTTCCTCCGTGACAGAATCGGCAGCGAAAATGTAATCTTTGTTTCAGGTACTGACTGCTACGGCTCACCTATCGCCGAAAGCTACAGAAAGCTTACCGAGGAGCAGGGCTACACTGGCTCAATCAAGGATTTTGTTACCGAAAACCACGAAGCACAGAAGAAAACCCTTGACGATTTCGGTATCAGCCTTAACCTTTTCGGTGCATCAGGTCTTGGCAGAAGCGCTGAAATCCATGATGAGGTTTCCGACTGGTTTATCAGAAAGCTTTACGAGAACGGTCAGTTGCAGAAGATTTCCACTGCTCAGTTCTACGATGAAAAGGTAGGCACATTCCTCAACGGCCGTCAGGTTGTTGGTAAATGTCCTGTTCAGGGATGTCAGTCTGAAAAGGGTTATGCTGATGAATGTGACCTTGGTCACCAGTATATGCCTCAGGACCTTATTGACCCTAAGAGTACACTCACAGGTGAAACTCCTGTTATGAGAAATGTTGACAACTGGTATTTCAAGCTTACCGACCACTATGATATTCTCCGTGAATATGCGGCTGATATCCGTCAGAAAGAAAACGTAAGAGCCGTTGTGCACAAGACAATCAGCGAGTTCCTTGAACCGCCTGTTATCTACATTATGAATGATTACAAGGAAAGCTACGAGTCCGTAAAGAATAAGCTTGAAGAACACGAGCTTGTTGAAGAACCTAAGAAAACTTCCTTCACAATCGTGTTCAAGACTCTTACCGACCGTGAAAAGTCCTGCGAGATTCTTTCAGGTGCAGGAATTCGTTTCCGTACAGGTAAGACTCTCGTTCCTTTCCGTCTTACAGGCAACATCGAATGGGGCGCACCTGCTCCTGTCCTCGAGGGCGAAGACCCGCTGACAATCTGGGTTTGGCCTGAATCTCTCTGGGCACCTATTTCCTTTACTGAAACCTATCTTGAGTCCATCGGACGTGACCGTGAGGACTGGAAGAAGTTCTGGTGCTCCAAAGACGCACAGGTTTACCAGTTCATCGGTCAGGATAACATCTACTTCTACGGCGTTGCTGAAATGGCAATGTTTATGGCTCTCCAGAAGGGCGAAAAGCTCAGCTGCACACCTGACGAGGGCGAGCTCCAGATGCCTATTCTCGTGGCTAACCACCACATTCTTTTCCTCGACAAGAAGGCTTCCAGCAGCGGCAACATCAAGCCTCCTATGGCTGCTGAACTGCTTGACTACTACACAGCTGAACAGCTTCGTATGCACTTCCTTTCCCTTGGTCTTGGCATGAGAAGTGTAAGCTTCCAGCCTAAGCCTCTCAATCCGATTGCCAAGCCTGAAGAGGACGATCCCGTTACAACACAGGGCTTCCTCCTCTCCAACGTATTCAACAGAATTGTCCGCACCTGCTTCTACGATGCACAGAAGTATCTCGACGGCAAGATGCCTGTTGGTGAGGTTGATGAAAATATCCTTGCTGACTCTGAAAAGGCTGTTCTCGAATATGAGCGCTTCATGTATAAGTTTGAGTTCCATCAGGTTACTTACGTACTTGACTCCTACATCAGAAAGGCAAGCAAGTATATGGCTAAGGCAAAAGCTGAGGCTGACAAGGCTGATGACAACGAGCTCCGCAGAAAGTGGATGATCAACGTATTCCACATGATCAAGACTGCTGCTGTCCTTCTCCACCCGATTGCTCCTGAGGGAACAAAGATGGTTCAGGATTATATGCAGCTTGATGACAGTATGTGGAACTGGGATTACATCTTTGTCCCTATGTGCAAGAACATTCTTGAGGGTCAGGATAATCACGATATCAAGTTCCTTGAACCACGTGTTGACTTCTTCAAGCGTCACGAAAGCCAGTTCGATACAACGTAATCTGAAAGGGTGCCTTCGGGTACCCTTTTTTGTTATCCAATTCATTGAATGTTCATACATTCGGAAGAAAAATATGCTAAAATAAAGTGAATAGCTTTGTTTAAAAAAGTGAATGACTTATTATTTGCGGGGGCTTAAGAGTATGACAAATCCTATCAAAGTATTCCTCAATACAAAGTTCCGTAACAAGCTGATTTTCATGTGCATTGTCGCTATTGTTCCAATGGTTCTTGCAGGTGTTTTTCTTCTGT
>JAZUSM010000027.1:0-21991 GCA_045606725.1 Oscillospiraceae bacterium
TTCTCGCCTATTTCTCGTTTTGTATATCCTTCCTCTTTTAATTGTAATATTTCTTTTTCATACTGTTGTATATGTCTGTATTCTCTTGCCATACAAAATTCCCCCTTTATGGTAGCTATTTTTATTCTACCATAAAGGGGGTTGTTTTTTCTATTGTCCGTTTTTAACGGACTTGTGCATGAAGCCGTGGGGGCATTTTTCATATTACAGTGTATTCAAGATTTTCCCAGAGCAGGCGAGTACCCTCGTCAGTTTCCTCTGGAAGCAGTGCACGGGCAACAAGAACAGTGTCCTCACTGACAATGTCAGTGCGCTTCAGCACTGCGTAATCTCCGTCTATTCTGATAACAACATATTCAAAAGGACCCATCTTAATCCTCCACAACAATGTAGTTGTCAGCAGCATTTTCCTTTGTTGCATATTCGGTAACGTTAGTAACCTTAACCTTAAGCGGCTTCATACCGAGATTGATTTCAATTATGTCATCAACCTTTACATCATAAGAAGCCCTTGCAATCTTACCGTTTACAGAAATCTTGCCTGCGTCACATGCCTCGTTGGCAATTGTACGTCTTTTGATAAGACGTGTAACCTTGAGATATTTGTCAAGGCGCATAAAATCACTCCTAATAATACAATAAAAAGAGCAGACGGAATAATCCTGTCTGCTCATACTTTTATAGCAGCTGTTAATTACTTAGCGTCAACAGCGTCCTTGAGAGCCTTACCAGCCTTGAAAGCAGGAGCCTTCTTTGCAGGAACCTTAATCTTTTCCTTAGTTCTTGGGTTGATAGCTTCCTTAGCGCTTCTCTCACGAACTTCAAATGTACCAAAACCAACAATCTGAACCTTGTCACCATTTACGAGAGCGTCTGTGATAGATGCTACTACAGCGTTGAGGGACTTTTCAGCGTCCTTCTTAGTAAGACCGCCTTTTTCTGCGATTGCATTGATAAGTTCTGCTTTTGTCATTTTAACTACCTCCATAAATTTGATGGGTAAATCCCATTTTTTATTTTGTTTTAGCTTTACGCCAATAAACGTCAAGCTCATTTATGTTAAGGGACTTCATATCAATCCCGTCACATCTCACCATTTCCTCAGTAGCCTTGAAACGCTTCATGAACTTTTCGGTAGAACGTGTAAGCGCTTCCTCAGCATCACATTTTGTATGACGAGCAAGATTTGTGCAGGAGAAAAGTACATCTCCCAACTCTTCCTCAATACATTCCTGTCTGCCACCTGCAATAGCGTCCTTAAGCTCAGCAATTTCTGCTTCAAGACATTCAAGAACCTGAGAAACATTCTCAAAATCCATATTGGCACGTTCAGCACGCTTGCCCACCTTTTGTGCACGCATAAGCGCAGGAAGTGCAGTGCAAACGCTTTCCAGCGTTTCATAATAGGTATCCTGCCCCTTGGTCTGCTGTTTGATGTCATTCCAGTTTTTCAGTACTTCATCACTTGTTTCCGCAACAACGTCAGCAAATACATGGGGATGACGGATAACAAGCTTCTGACAAACCTCGTCAACAACATCACCGAAACAGAAGCTGCCTTTTTCCTCCTCAATGCGTGAGTGGAAAATAACCTGTAAAAGCACATCTCCGAGCTCCTCACGAAGCAAAGCAGTATCCTCAAGGTCAATAGCTTCAACAGCCTCATAAACCTCTTCAAGGAAATCCTTTCTTATAGATTGATGAGTCTGTTCTCTGTCCCAGGGACAACCATTTTCCGAGCGAAGAATTTCCATAATCCGAAGCATATCATCAATATCATATCTCTTTTTGAGAACAAAATCCATAAACATCCTCCGAACTTAATTGCACACGCAAAAATGGTACATTTAATATATTAACCTATAAATCAAATAAATTCAAGGGTTTTTTCAAATTTTTTAAGAAATTAGCAATTTTAACGTACTTTTCGTAAATATGCCCAATAACAGGGCGCAGATTATGTAAAAAATTACCCCTACGAAAATGGAAATAAATAGTACAAATGACGTATCTAAAGCGTTTGAGAGGATGTTTTCCGTTAACTTTGCTGCAACAGCGCACATAACAGAACAGTAACATAATTTGCATAAATTTACAGAAAACTTTGAAAATGAAATTCCTGTAAGTTTTACCATAAAATATACAGCAGGAATACATATTGCCGCATAGCATAACAACGTAGAAATTGCCGCACCTGCAATATTAAGTTCCGGAATTGGTACAAGAATAATATTGCCGACAAGCTTTACTGCAACACCTATGAGCATAAGCTTTACCGGAAGCTGTGGTTTACCTGCCGCCTGAAGAACTGAAAACACTGTTGAGGATATGCAAAGGAAAATTACAGCCATACCAAGCATGGACATTGACGAAACACAAAGTCTAGCTTCAAGTGGCTTTTCGGAAAATAGAAAACCAAGTATTTTATCAGCAAGTGCAAGAATGCCGAATCCTGACGGTAAGGCAATTATTGCCGTCGAAAGAATAGCTTTTTCCGTGTTCATAATAATCAACGGCTTATCATTTGCGGTAAATGCTTCCGAAAGCGAGGGGAGAATGCCCTTGCCGAACATATTTGTAAAAGACGGGACAAGATTGAACACCGTAACAGCAAGTCCCGTAAAGCTTCCGAAAAGAAAAGTGGGTATCAGGGATATGTTTTCCATTCCCGTCATTTCAACAAATAGCTTTGGGGTGTCATGAACAGCTTTTTCAAGAGAACGAGTAACGGTTACAAGGTCAATCAGAGATGTAAGGTTTGCGACAAGCGCACCAACGGCAACAGGCAGGGCGGTTTCAAGAAGCTTTGAAATAACAGTGCGTGTGCTTTCACCATTTTGCTGATTGGTTGAGGATTTCAATTGAGAGTCGGTAATTCCATCACCTGACAGCTTGTCACGTATAATAAGGAATAATGTACCCGCCGCTGAAGAAACGGTAATACCGAGTATCGCCGCTGCCGCTGCCACTGAGGTTATTCCGCAGTTTCCGAAAAAAGCGCGTATGCAATCAAATTTTTCAGGATTTTTCAGTACGTAAATACAAAAGGCAAGTCCTGCACCAAGCTTGAAAATCCCCTCAATTACCTGTGAAACAGCGGTAGGGAACATGTTACGCAAACCCTCGTAATAACCTCGGTAAACCGATGTTATGCAACAGAAGAAAATTGACGGCGCTATCATCAGTACAGACGGAACTGTCTCTGTTCCGCTTATCAGCAGACAGAACGGATATGCAGCGGCAATAAGTATGATTGAAAATATTAATCCTGCTGTACCGAAGAAAACAATAGCTGTTGATTTGATTTTTCTTATGTTTGTGTAATGTCCCAATGCCGAATTTTCGGCAACAAGCTTTGCAACCGCAGTGGGAAGTCCCGTTACTGAAATTGCGTAAACTGTCATGAAAATTCCGTATGCACCCGAAAAATATCCCATACCTGTTCCGCCAAGCATATTTGCGAGGGGGATGCGGAAAAGTGCACCGATAAGCTTGGCTGCAACAGCAGATAAAATAAGTATTGCCGAACTGAAAATAAATGTCTGCTTTTTCAATTATTCCTCTCCTTTGATTTTTTTAAAATTTTATGTTGCCTATGAAAGAAATATGTGCTATAATATAAAAGTATTTGTGCTGACGTGTTAACAGCACTTGATTTATCCTATTAATATAGTATAGTGTTTGAAGGGATTTGATAATATGTCCGAACAGGAAAACAAAAAGAGAATATTCAGCGGTATCCAGCCAACAGGTACATTTACACTCGGTAATTATATCGGTGCTGTTTCTCATTGGGGTAAGCTCCAGGAAGATTATGACTGTATCTATTCTATAGTAGATATGCACGCAATTACTGTCCGTCAGGATCCTGCAAAGCTCCGCCAGCATACTCTCGAAGCGTATGCGCTTCTCCTTGCATGCGGCGTTGACCCTAAGAAATCTATTGCATTTATCCAGAGCCATGTCAAGTCACACGCTGAGCTTAACTGGATTCTGTCCTGCTCAACACAGTTTGGTGAGCTTTCAAGAATGACTCAGTTCAAGGATAAGTCCCAGAAGCACCCTGACGATATCAATGCAGGTCTTTTCACATATCCTGTCCTTATGGCTGCAGATATCCTTGCATATAAGGCTGACCTTGTTCCAATCGGTGCAGACCAGAAGCAGCACCTTGAGCTTGCAAGAAATATTGCTCAGCGCTTCAATAATAAGTATGGTGAGCTGTTTACAGTTCCGGAGCCTTATATTCCAAAGGTTGGTGCACGTGTAATGTCACTTCAGGACCCTGAAAAGAAAATGTCCAAATCTGACGAAAATCCGAATGCATGTATCTTTATTCTTGACGAGCCTGATGTAATCATCAGAAAGTTCAAGAGAGCTGTTACCGACAGCGAAGCTGTTGTAAGATATGCTGAGGAAAAGCCGGGTATCAGCAATCTCATGTCTATTTATTCTGTTGTAACAGGTAAGGATTACGCTTCCATAGAACGTGAATTTGACGGAAAGGGCTACGGAGATTTCAAACTTGCAGTAGGTGAAGCTGTTGCTGACCACCTTAAACCTGTACGTGATGAGTTTGCAAAACTTATTGCTGATAAGGCATATCTTAAGGAATGCTATACAGCAGGTGCTCAGATGGCACTCAGTGTAAGCAGAAAAACTGTTGCTAAGGCATACAGAAAAGTCGGTTTCGTTGACGCTATGTAAAAAAAATCCATGAAAGCGCTTACTTCAAGGCAGGCAAACGGGTTAAACGTTTAATTGATTTTTTCAACAAAAAGGATAAAGCAAAATAAAAATGGTTGTTGCATTTAACTATAGAAATGTCAATTTATGTCAATAATTTAATTTTGAATTCATAATTGATTGGGCAAAAAGACTAAAAAATAAGCATAATGTTATGCAAAAAGACTATTTTTCACCCGGAATTCACAAAACCCATTGACAGAATTGATTTTCAGTTGTATATTAATTATCGAAAGCGGCGAAAACGTTTAAAGCTTTCATATAAAGTGCGGCAGGGAGATGTGTTATGGTTTCGATAAAGGACATAGCTGCTGCCTGCGGTGTTTCAATTGCAACAGTCAGTAAAGCGCTGAATAATCATAAGGATGTCAGCGAAGCTACTAAGGCTATGATTCGTGAAACAGCCAAGAAGCTCGGATATCTTCCGAATTCACAGGCAAGAGCGCTGAAAACCAATCGTACATATAATCTGGGTGTTCTTTTTGCAGAACAAGCTAACAGCGGTCTGACTCACAGCCATTTTGCGGCAGTGCTGAACAGCTTTAAAAATGAAGCGGAAACAAACGGTTACGACATTACGTTTATCAGCCGTAAAATAGGCGGTAATACAACGACTTTCTATGAGCATTGCATATGCAGAAATGTCGACGGTGTTTTCGTGGCCTGTGTTGATGACTTTGAAGATGCGGAAATAACGGAACTTCTGAATAGTTCGGTTCCGACAGTTACAATTGATAATAAAAGTCCCAAGTGTCCGGCAATTGTTTCAAACAACGAATTCGGTATGAGAACCCTTGTCGAGTATGCCTATAAGATGGGACACAGAAAAATTGCGTATATTTATGGCGATATTTCAGCGGTAACTTCTGTCAGAATAAAAAGCTACGAAGATACCTTGAAAAGCCTGAATATAAATGTCAGAAGCGATTATATGCTTCAAGGCAGATACCATGACCCCGTTACTACGGAGCAGCTTGCGGTGCAGCTTGTAAAGCTTGATGATCCACCGACATGTATTATATTGCCGGATGACTTTTCGGCAATCGGTGCAATAACGGCGTTCGAAAAGCTCAATATGAGTGTTCCGGAAGATATTTCGATAATGGGTTATGATGGCATCATTCTTTCACAGTATCTCAATCCGAAGTTAACTACTTTTAAACAGGATACCGAAAGGATTGGTGCAGAAGCCGCAAAGCAGCTGATTGCCCTGATAAGAAAAGAGATTACCGGCGGTGCGGCGCCTGTCGTAATTGACGGATATCTCGAGGAAGGTTCATCAGTTAAGAAATTAACCGATGATTAAACCCAGCTATTATATTTTTATAATATAATATAATTTTAAGGAGGAAAAATCAAATGAAGAATTTTAAGAAGAACATTGCTCTTCTCGCAGCTCTCGCATGTGCTGGAACCATGCTCGCAGGCTGCTCCACAGACAACGGCGGTACAGATGCACCAGCTGCTGAAGGTGACACAACAACAGCTGCACCAGCTGCTGACGGCGGTAACGCAACAACAGATGCACCAGCTGCAGAAGGCGGCGACGCTGCTGCTGACAAGCTCACAATCATGTGCTGGAACACAGACGATATCGATCCAATGATCAAGACATTCTGCGCTAACACAGACCACACAGCTGAAGAATTCAACGTTAAGTCCTTCGGTTGCGGCGGTGGTGAAGCTGCTGAACACTACGACAACTACCTCTCCGATGCTGCTAACGATGCTGATATCATGTTCGTTGAAGCTGACTGGGCTCTCAAGTACATCAATGATGACTCTGCTGCAACAGGTACAAAGCCACTCACAGATATCGGTTTCTCCGATAGTGACTACGGCGATCTCTACGGCTATACAGTAGAAATCGGTAAGTCCACAAGCGGCGTTCAGAAGGGTCTTTCCTGGCAGGCTGCTGCAGGTGGTTTCTGCTACAGAACTGACCTCGCTGAAACATACCTCGGCGTAACATCTCCTGATGAAATGCAGGCTCTTATCGGCGACTGGGATTCCTTCGTTGCAACTGCTGCTAAGGTAAGCGAAGCTTCCGGTGGTAAGACAGCATTCACAACAACAGCTGGTGGTGCTTGGCAGGTATTCTCCGCAGGCAGAAATACTCCTTGGGTAGCTGACAACAAGCTTCAGCTCGACGATTCCGCTAAGACATACATCGAACTCGCTAAGAGCATGTATGACAATGGCTACATCATCAAGGACCTCGGTCAGTGGAGCCCAGACTGGTATGCAGCTGGTCAGACAGATGATACAATGGGTTACTTCGTATCCACATGGGGCTTCGGCGATGCTATCCTTTCTCAGGCAGCAGGTGGCGAAGGCGGTGCTACATACGGTAAGTGGAATGTAGTAGTTGGTCCACAGCCTTTCTACTGGGGCGGTACATGGGCTACAGTTGCTAACAGATGCAACAACCCAGAACTTGCTAAGGAATTCATTGCATTCTTCACAACAAACACAGAAGGTGCTACAGCATACGCTAACGATAAGGGCGAATACGTTTCTAACAAGGCTGCTATGGCTAACGTAATTCCTAACTATGCTGGTCTCGGCGTACTCGGCGGTCAGAACCACTTCGAAGTTCTCAACGTTGTTGCTGATCAGATCGACATGGCTGGCGGTATTACACCATACGACTCCACAATCAAGGGTGCATTCAATGATGCAGTAACAGCTTACTGCCAGGGCACATATGCTACAATTGATGAAACAATTGCTGGCTGGGCTCAGAACGTAGCTGCTGGTCTCCCTGACCTTGACTACTCTGATTTTGAATAATTATTAATTAATTATCAACGTACAATTTTTAAGTCTTGGGGCAGATTTTATGTCTGCCCCATAGATTTAAGTGAACATTTACTTTGAATTTTGAGGAGAGAATTTTATGGCAAACAGATCAGGCGGAAGAATTCGCTCTATAAGCTATGCTAAATATGGTTACATATTCATTCTTCCATTCTTTTTAGTATATGCAATTTTTCAGCTTTACCCACTTTTTAATACTTTTTATCTGAGCTTCTTCGGAAATGGTAAAAAGATAGACGAATTTGTTGGATTCAAGAATTTCCAGACACTTCTGCTTGGTGGTGGATTTGCTGAAAAAGCAGCTCACGATGCATTTCTGAGAGTTCTCGGTAATACATTTATCCTTTGGGTAGGTAACTTTATTCCACAGATTATCCTTTCACTTGTTCTTGCTGCTTGGTTTACAAATGCTCGCTTGAAAATTCCAGGTAAGGGTGCATATAAGATTATCATGTATATGCCTAACATTATTACAGCTGCTTCTGCTGCTGCACTTTTCGTTATGCTCTTCTCTGACTCCAAGCTTGGTGCTATCAACGCAATGCTCCTTAAGAATGGTTGGGTTGAAGAAACCATTAACTTTGTAAGTGGTAAAACTCAGGCTCGAGTTATGATTATGTTTATCCAGACATGGATGTGGTACGGAAATACTACTATCATGCTTATGTCAGGTATCATGGGTATCAACGGTTCTCTCTTTGAAGCTGCAAGCATCGACGGTGCTTCCCATACACAACAGTTCTTTAAAATTACAATTCCGCTTCTCAGACCAATCATGCTCTATACAGTTGTAACATCCATGATCGGTGGTCTCCAGATGTACGATATGCCTGCTCTTTATAACGCTATCGGCGCACAGAATAAGGGTACAGAAACAATTGCGGTTTATATCTTTAATAACTTCCACGATACAAGCCTTAATAACTTTGGTTATTCTGCGGCAGCATCAGTTATCTTGTTCTTCATCACTTCAATCCTTGGTTCCGTAGCATTTGCTATTAATAAGGATAAGGATAATAAGGTTAAGAGAAGCAACAAGAAAACAAGCAAGTTGCTGTAATGGCAAAGGAGGCTATGTATTATGAATATGGTTGAAGAAAAGGCTAAACGTTTTAAAATGAAACCGCTTGATATTGCGGTTACAGTAGTAATGATTATCATCTGTGTAATCAGCTTGATTCCTATCTGGGTACTTGTTGTTAACGCAACAAGAACAACTCTTGATATTACAGGTAATGGTGTATCATTGATTCCGGGTCTTAATCTCTTTAAGAATATCGGTACAATGCTTGAATGGTCTGCAACAGGTAAGGTTCAGTATAATGCACTTACCGGTTATGTGAATAGTGCTATTATTGCTTTCTCATGTACATTCCTTACTGTTCTTTTTGCAGGTGCAACTGCATACGGTGTTGTTGTATATGACTTCAGATTAAAGAATGCAGCATATACATTTATTCTCGCAGTAATGATGGTTCCTGTTCAGGTAACATCCGTAGGTTTCTATCAGTTCATGTCCAAGATTGGTCTTACTGATAACTACCTCCCACTTATCATTCCTGCAATCGCTGCACCAGGTGTTGTATTCTTTATGCGTCAGTATATGAAGTCTTCGTTCCCTCTTGAAATTGTTGAAGCTGCAAGAATTGACGGTTCAAACGAATTCAGAACATTCTTCACAATTGCAATTCCTATGATGAAGCCAGCATTTGCTGTTCAGGCTATCTTCGCATTTGTTGCAAACTGGAACAACTACTATACACCTTCTATGATTCTTATTTCCAGAGAACCAAAGCAGATGACACTTCCAATGATGGTTAATACAATTCTCTCTAATGATAAGCTCGCTGACTACGGTGCTAAATATGCCGCAATCATGCTTTCTATCATTCCTGTAGTTGTTGTATACTTCATCTTCTCTAAGTTCATCGTTGAAGGCGTTGCCCTCGGTGGTGTAAAGGAATAATTGATTGCTCAAAAGCTGTACAGCTTCGGTTGTACAGCTTTTTTGTTGTTTTATATAGATTGTTAATAGTATTTCTATTGACAAATCAATGTAAAATATGGTACAATTGTATTTATAGTGAGTACACTTGTTTTTTTCACAAGGACGGTATGCGTCGGAGGTTAGTATGGGTAATTCATCATTTGTGGTTATTAGTACCGATGTGCTTCCCGAAATATTTCCAAAGGTTCTGGAAGTTAAGCGGCTTTTGGCTTGCGGAGAAGAAAAAAGCTCTGCCTCTGCCTGCAAGAGAATAGGTATATCAAGAAGTGCTTTTTATAAGTATAAGGAATGTGTTTTTGTCTATGAGGAAAAGCTTACACAGAAAATTATTTCGTATTATGCAGTTCTGAAAGATGAGCCTGGAGTTCTTTCGGCAATTCTTGCTGAGTTTCATAGACAGGGAGCAAATATTATTACCGTTAACCAGAATATGCCTATAGACGGTGTTGCAGCTGTAAATATTACCGTAAGATTGTTCGGTGATGAAGCTGATGCATATAGTCTTAAGAAAGATTTGGCAGCGCTTAACGGTGTTGTTGATGTAAAATTTATTTCAGGTGAATAAACAAGTTGTCAATAGAAAAAGGAGTAATTGTAATGTCAAAAATCGCAGTTTTAGGTTATGGTGTTGTAGGCTCAGGTACAGTTGAGTTGTTCTATAAAAATAAGGATAAAATCTGTGCTAAGTCAGGGAAAGACCTTGATATCAAGTATATCCTCGATATCCGTGATTTTCCTGATAGCCCTTATGCTGATAAATTTACAAAGAATTTTGACGATATTCTTAATGACCCAGAGGTAACAATTGTTGCTGAGGTAATCGGTGGTATGAAGTTTTCATACGGTTATGTAAAGGCTTGCCTTGAAAATGGTAAGAATGTTGTAACTTCCAATAAGGAGCTTGTTGCCGAAAAGGGCGCGGAACTTCTGAAAATTGCAGCTGAAAAGAACTGCAATTTCCTCTTTGAAGCTTCAACAGGCGGTGCAATTCCGATTATCCGTCCTCTCCACGTTTGTCTTGCTGGTAATGATATTTCTGCTGTAGCGGGTATCCTTAACGGAACAACAAACTTTATCCTCACAAAGATGATTAATGAGCAGATGGCTTTCAGCGATGCTCTTGAAATGGCACAGAAGCTTGGTTATGCTGAGCAGGATCCAACCGCTGACGTTGAGGGCCACGACGCATGCAGAAAAATCTGTATTCTTTCTTCCCTTGTTTTTGGTAAGCACGTTTACCCTAAGTGGGTTCACTGCGAGGGCATTACAAAGCTTACACTTGAGGACGTTATGTATGCTCAGAACTGGGGCGGCGAAATCAAGCTTATCGGTTCTGTGAAGAAGTGCAGCGACGGCAAAATCCTTCCTATGGTTCGTCCAGCTTTTGTTTGCAGCAACAACCAGCTTTCAAATATTTCTGACGTTTTCAACGGTGTAATGGTGTATGGCGATGGTTTTGACGAGGTAATGTTCTACGGAAGAGGTGCAGGTAAGCTTCCTACAGCAAGTGCAGTTGTGGGTGATATTGCAACAGTTGCAAAGATGACTTCAACTTCTATTTCACAGACATGGGAAGACAGCACAGATGACAGCTTTATTGCCGACTATAAGGACGATGTTGTTTCAATTTACGTCCGTGCAAACGGTGTTGCCGCAGAAAAGATTTCTGAAGTATTCGGTACAGTTGAGTACCTCAGCCGTGAAAATCAGCCAGATGGCGAACTTGCATTCGTAGCACCTGCAATGCAGGAAAAAATCTTCGATGAAAAGCTTGCACAGCTTGGAGGCGAAATTCTCGGAACAATCCGTGTTCTTGAGCTTGAATGATTTTCTGAAAGGACTATCATCGGATGATAAAAATACAAATCCCCGCAACTAGTGCGAATCTCGGTGCAGGTTTTGATGCACTGGGTCTGGCTTTGAGTTACTATAATTATGTAAATATCGAAGAAGCAGACGGAATTTTTATTGAAAGTCTTGATGGCACGTCCGTGCCGAATGATGCTTCTAACCTTGTGTATGATTCTGCGAGAATTCTTTATGATATCTGCGGCAGACCGCTTCATGGTCTTAAAATTCAGCAGATTAACAATATTCCCATGGCAAGAGGACTTGGAAGTTCCTCAGCCTGTATTATAGCAGGTCTTGTCGGAGCAAATCAGCTTCTGGGAGAGCCTATGGGACTTGATGACCTGGTTAACCTTTCTGCACAGATTGAGGGTCATCCTGACAATACCGCACCTGCACTTCTCGGCGGTATTGTTACAGCTGTTTTTGACGGGAAGTGTGTCCATTGGGTTAAGCAGGAGGTTTACACAACTCTTAAATTTGTTGTTGTAATTCCGAATTTTGAGCTTAAAACCGAAAAGGCAAGAGCTTGCCTGCCACAGGAAATTTCCCATAAAGACGCTGTATATAACCTTTCAAGAGCAGCACTTTTCTCAGCTTCTCTGCTTACAGGAAAGTATGAAAATCTGCGTACAGCAGTGCACGACAGACTTCATCAGCCATATAGAATGGAACTTATCCCTCACGGCAGAGATGTGTTTGATACAGCCTACAGCCTCGGAGCGTATGCTGCATATCTTAGTGGCGCAGGTCCTGCATTAATGGCAATTGTTGACGCTGACAATGAATATTTTGAGGGTAAAATGAGATTTGCCCTTGACAGAATGGGACTCAGTGACTGGGATGTTCATGAGCTTCATATTGATAATATAGGAACAAGAATTATTAACTGATAAACAGGGGTGATTTTGGTGGAAATTGAATATTTCTCTGAAACACGAAATGACAGCGATGTTATTGACCTGTACCGTGCCCTGAAATGGTACAGACTGCCGGGTTATACAGATGATGATATCGAAAAGGCCAATAAAAACAGCTTCTATTCGGTGTATGCTTATGACGGATATAAGCTTGTAGGTCTGGGTAGAGTTGCTTCTGACGGACATATTGCTGCAATAATGAGCGGAATATGCGTGCGACCTGATTACCGCCGAAAGGGTATAGGTGAGCAGATTGTTACTCGTTTGGTTTATTATTGCCAGTCAGGAAGCAATAAGCTTAACGTCCAGCTTTTCTGTGAGGACAGTCTTATTCCATGGTATGAAAACCAAGGCTTTGAGCGTCATAACAGAGGCATGTGGAAGAAAATGGTTCTTCCTGAGGACAACTGCCGTCTGCGTCGTAATTTCCATGATATATATGGTATTGAGCAAATTACCGATATTGCGCCTGATTTTTATTGGTACAATTTTGATGCATTCGGAGATTTTAAGTATTATAGCACACTCAGCAATGGTGAGTTGGTTGCAAGCGTATTTATGACGCTGTATTGTGATGAGCCAAAGGCATTTTCAGTAGATATTATCTTTGAAAATGTCCGTAGGTTTGAAATTGGATGCACGGGTGTAAAAACAGTACTTACAGGTTTTGACATAATGAAGGTACGCAATACTGATATGCTTAGCGGAATGAATTACCGTATCTGTTCACTTGAAGACGATGATATAAATTTCTTCTGTGAAAGTTTCAGAATTATTAATGTTCAGACTGAGGAAAAATAAATGATTAAAATTAAAACAACCTCTCCGGAAGAAACGATTGCCTTTGCTGAAAAAATTGGCGGACTTCTTCATGGCGGCGATGTTATTGCATATAAGGGTGGACTTGGTGCTGGAAAAACAACTTTTACCCGTGGTCTTGCCATTGGAATGGGACTTCCTGATGAAGTTTTTTCTCCGACCTTCGCGCTTGTTAATGAATACAGGGGTAAAGGCATAACACTTTACCATTTCGATATGTACAGAATTATGAATGCGGAAGCACTTGAAACTACAGGATTTTACGATTATCTTACAGATGAAAGCGTTGTTGCATGCGAGTGGTCGGAAAACATTGAGGAGTGCTTGCCTGTAAAGCATATAACCATTACAATAAAACATTGCGGAGATAACGAAAGAGAAATCACTGTTGAAGGAGATGAGCGCTTTGACGCTGCTCGGAATTGATACTTCCGGAAAAACTGCATCTGTTGCCTTGTGTACTGAGGATAAGGTTCTTGCACAGACAACTGTGTATACATCGCTTACCCATTCGCAGGTTATCCTGCCTATCTGCAACGACGTGCTGAAAAATGCAGGTGTCGACCTTGCAGATGTGGACGGGATTGCTGTTGCTGCGGGTCCTGGTTCATATACCGGTCTTAGAATAGGAATATCTGCTGTAAAGGCGATTTGCTTTGCACAGAATAAACCCTGTGTCGGTGTATCAACATTGGAGGGGCTTGCCAACAATGTTTCTTTGCATCAAGGAATAATCTGTGCTGTAATGACTGCAAGACTTGATCTGGTTTACTGTGCTGTGTTTAAATCGGATGGGTGTAAAGTTGGACGCCTTACCGATGATGAAATCCTTTCTTTGGAGGAACTAAAGTCAAAGCTTGAAGAATATGACGGTATAATTGCTGTTGTCGGTGACGCTGCCGATAAGCTGAACGGGGAACGCTTTCTGATTTCCCCACCTCACTTGAAGCTGCAGCTTGCAACAGGACTTTGCTCTGCTGCTTTTAACAAGGAACTCGGCACCCCTGACAAGCTTGATGCGGCATATCTTCAGATAACAAAAGCTGAAAAGGATTTGCAGGAAAAATAAAAAATGCTTGCCTGAATGGCTTTTGTATGGTATAATAAATAAGTAAATTATCTTTTGGAGGTAACTATGATTGCAATAGGCAGTGACCACGGCGGATATGAGCTTAAGGGCGAAGTAATCGCGTGGCTTAAGGAAAATAATTATGAGTATATGGAATTCGGCTGTATGGACGGTAACAGTATTGATTATCCGAATGTTGCCGAAGAGGTATGTGCAAAGGTTCTTGACGGTACTGCCGAATACGCAATTCTCATCTGCGGTACAGGAATAGGAATTTCCATGGCTGCAAATAAAATCAACGGTATAAGAGCAGCTCTCTGTACAGATACTTATATGGCAAAATACACCAGACTCCATAACAATGCCAACGCTCTTTGTATGGGCGGACGAGTTCTCGGTGCAGGTGCAGCGCTTGAAATCGTTGATACTTTCCTGCATACAGGCTTTGAAGGTGGCAGACATCAGCGCAGAGTAGACCTCATTACCGATATCGAAAACAAGATGAAAGGATAATTATATATGAATAAGGTTACTATAATTGAGCACCCACTCGTTCAGCATAAAATCTCACTTCTCCGTGATATCAATACAGGCTCCAAGGAGTTCAGAGAACTTGTTTCCGAAACAGCAATGCTTATGTGCTATGAGGCAACACGTGACCTGCCTCTCAAAACAGTAGAGGTACAGACTCCTGTTGCAATCGCAAAAACTAAGGTTATCTCAGGCAGAAAGCTTGCATTTGTGCCAATCCTCCGTGCAGGACTTGGTATGGTTGACGGTGCAGTAAAGCTTGTTCCTGCTGCCAAAATCGGTCATGTTGGTATGTTCCGTGACCCTGATACAAAAGAAGCGGTACAGTATTACTGCAAGCTGCCTTTTGACATTGCTGAGCGTGATGTAATCATTACTGATATTATGCTCGCAACAGGCGGTACAGCTGTAAAGACAATCGAAATTCTCAAGAATGCCAACGCTAAGAGCATCAAGATGATGTGCATCATTGCTTCACCTGAGGGTATTGAAGCTGTTCACAGTGCATATCCTGATGTTGAAATCTACTGTGGTTCCGTTGACGAAAAGCTTGATGAAAGACTTTACATTGTTCCTGGTCTTGGTGACGCAGGTGACAGAATTTTTGGTACAAAGTAAGCATAGAATTTAAGGGGATACGCTTAGTTTATTAAGCGTATCCGTGTTTTATTTCTGTATGGATTGGAGATGTTGTTATGTGCGGAATAGTCGGATATGTAGGCAGGGAAGCCTGCGCAGATATTCTTGTTGATGCGCTCAGAAAGCTGGAATACCGCGGCTATGACTCAGCAGGTATCGCAGTATTTGAAGATGATAAAATCAAAACCGTAAAAGCAAAGGGCAAAATAGATGAGGGCCTTGCCGCTAAGCTTGACGAAGGTGATGCTTTGCAGGCAACCTGCGGTATCGGTCATACAAGATGGGCAACCCACGGTGAACCGTCCGATGTGAATTCTCACCCAATCGGTAACGGCAGAGTTTCTATCGTTCACAATGGTATTATCGAAAATTACCGTGAATTGAAATCGTTCCTCATAAGCAAGGGGTACGGCTTCGAAAGTGAAACCGATACCGAAACTGTTGCTAAGCTTCTCGACTATTATTATGAGGGCGACCCTATCGAAGCAATTGAAAAAGCACTCGGAGATATTGAGGGTGCATACGCTCTCGGAATTATTTTCAGAGAGCATAAAAATAAGATTTTTGCAGTACGTAAGGATAGTCCGCTTATCGTTGGTAAGGGTGAAACAGAAAGTTATATCGCTTCAGACGTAACTGCTATTCTCGAGCATACCCGTGACTATTATTTCCTTGAAAGAGGAGAAATTGCTATCCTTAGCGAAAAGGGTATCCGCTTTACAGATATCCATGGACTTGAAATCGAAAAGGAACTTCAGACTGCAACATGGGACGTTACCGCTGCACAGAAGGGTGGATATGAGCACTTTATGCTCAAGGAAATCCACGAGCAGCCTGAAGCTGTCCGTAATACCGTTTCGCCAAGAGTTAAAAACGGACTTCCTAACTTTGAGGAGTGCGGACTTACAGCTGAAAAAATCCGAAATTACAGAAATATTTATATCGTAGGCTGCGGCTCAGCAATGCACTCAGGTATGGTCGGCAAGTACCTTATTGAGGATTTGGCACAGACTCCCGTTATTGTTGATATCGCTTCCGAATTCAGATACAGAAATCCTCTTGTTACAGAAAATGATTTGGTGGTAATCATTTCCCAGTCAGGCGAAACTGCAGACACACTCGAAGCACTCAAGCTTTCCCGCAAAAAAGGCGCAGACACTCTCGCTGTCGTAAACGTGGTAGGCTCATCAATTGCGCGTGAAGCTGATATGGTTATCTACACCAATGCAGGCCCTGAAATTTCTGTGTGTTCAACAAAGGCATACGCAGTTCAGGTCGCATTCATGTACCTCTTTGCTTTCGCTGTTGCTTATGCGCACGGCAAAATCGACGAATCAGAGTGTAAGCGCCTTACAGCAGGACTTCTTGAAATTCCTGAAAAAATCCAGCTTTGTCTTGACGATATGTCCAACTATCAGTACGTTGCTTCAAAACTTATCAATGCTGACAGCCTGCTCTATATCGGCAGAGGCCTTGACAATGCCCTCAGTATGGAAGGCTCTCTCAAGCTTAAGGAAATTTCCTATATCCATAGTGAAGCTTATGCAGCAGGTGAATTGAAGCACGGCACAATTTCCCTTATCGACGACGGTATGCCTGTAATTGTTGCCGCTACACAGAGCAGACTCTTTGATAAAACGCTTTCCAACGTCCGTGAGGTAAAGAGCCGAGGTGCCAGGGTTATTATTATTTGCCGTGAGTCAGTGAATATTGACGCAGACTGTGCAGATTATAAGGTTGGACTCCCCGATGCAGAGGATTTGTTCCTGCCGCTTCTTTCAGTTGTTACAATGCAGCTTATAGCATATTATACAGCCGTGCAGAGAGGCTGTGACGTTGACAAGCCGAGAAATCTTGCTAAATCCGTTACCGTAGAGTAAATGAAAGGAAAACCTTGAATGGAAAAAGAACTGATTTCAGTTATCGTGCCCTGTTATAATGAGCAGGAGGTGCTTCCGCTGTTCCGTGAGGAAATACTACGTGTTTCTTCGGAAATGACCGGAAAGTATCCGCACCTTGAATTTGAATTCCTGTTTATAAACGACGGTTCAAGGGATAAAACCCTTGAAATTCTCCGTGAATATTCTGAACAGGACAGCCGCTTCCGCTATGTTTCGTTCAGCCGTAATTTCGGCAAGGAAGCGGGTATGCTTGCAGGTCTTGAAAATTCAAGAGGTGACTATGTTGTGATAATGGACGCCGATTTGCAGCACCCTCCGAAGCTTATGCCTGAAATGTATGAGTACGTTTCAAGCGGAGAGTATGACTGCGCAGGAACAAGACGTGTTTCCCGCAAGGGCGAGCCGAAGCTGTTGTCGTTCTTTGCACGAAGCTTCTATAAGGTTATCAATAAAATTTCTCAGACCCATATTGTTGACGGCGCACAGGATTATCGCTTCATGACCCGTCAGATGGTTGATGCAATCCTTGCAATGCCCGAATACAATCGCTTTTCTAAAGGCATTTTTAGTTGGGTAGGCTTCCGTACAAAATATATCGAGGTTGAAAATACAGAAAGAGCCGCAGGAAAAACCACATGGAATTTCTGGAAGCTTTTCATGTATTCACTTGAAGGAATTTTTGCATTTTCAACCGCACCTCTTGCATTGTCAATCGCAGTAGCAATGCTTCTGTTTATCCTTGCAATTATCTTTATAATAATAGCAGTTGTAAATTCTGCAGAATACCTCGCAATCATTGCAATGGTTTGCCTTGTGGGTGGATTGCAGCTGTTCTGTATGGGCGTGCAGAGTCAGTATATTGCCAAAACCTATATGGAAGTAAAGGACAGACCAAGATATATAGTCGGTGAAACCGAAGAATTGTACAAGAAAAGAAAGGAACGATAATTATGAATATCTGGCATGATATTTCCCCGAACAGAATTACCAAGGAAAATTTCTTTGCTGTAATTGAAATCGAAAAGGGCAGCAAGATGAAGTATGAGCTTGATAAAAAAACAGGCTTTCTTATGCTTGACCGTGTGCTTTATACATCAACACACTATCCTGCAAACTATGGCTTTATCCCAAGAACCTATGCCGAGGACGGCGACCCGCTGGATGTTCTCGTGCTCTGTTCCGAGTCAATCTGCTCACTTGCGCTTGTAAACTGCTACCCAATCGGCGTAATTTCCATGCTTGACAACGGCGCACGCGACGATAAAATTATTGCAATTCCTTTCAATGACCCTACATACAATTCCTACCGTGATATCAGCGAGCTTCCTAAGCATATTTTCGAGGAAATGTCCCATTTCTTCAGCGTTTACAAATCCCTTGAAGCAAAGGAAACCGTAATCGACGAAATGAAGGGCAGGGAAGAAGCAATCGCAATCATTGAGCGTTGTATCGACAGATATATCGACAATTTCTGCAAGGGCAGAATTTCTGAATAAAAATAAGGTCTTTGAGTAACCTGAGTTTCTCAAAGACCTTTTTTATTAGTATTTTATTGCTTCAGCAATTCTTTCCGCAATCTCATCCGCAGACCCGAGCCCGTCTACCGATAACGAGGAATTTGCCTTGTAAACAGGAATTCTTGAGTTGTAAATTTCTTCAAGCTGTTCCTTGGTATTGTTCATAACAAGTGGACGGTTGGTATCGCCTGAAATGCGTTCATAGCATACCTCAAACGGAATGTCAATGTAAACCACAATGCCGTTTGCAGAAGCAATTTCTGCATTTTCTTTTTTAAGCATCACACCGCCTCCGCAGGCGATTACAGCACCCTTTTCAGCAAGTTCAGCGATAACAGCAGTTTCTGTATCACGGAAGTATTTTTCACCCTTTTCTGCAAAAATCTGCGGAATGGTCATTCCCTCACGTTCAACAATGTAATCGTCCATGTCAATGAATCCGCATCCGTTTTTACGGGCAAGAATTTTTCCCACAGTAGATTTTCCGCAGCCCATAAAGCCGCAGAGATAAACAGCTTTCATATTATTTCTCCTCATCTTCAGGCTTGTCAGCAGTGAATTCGATAATCTTGTTGTGAAGTTCTTCTTCAAGACAGGAATAGAACATTGCAAAAAGTACATCCACAAGCCCTAACAAAAACATATTTTTGTTGGTGATTTCCGCAAGTGACGGTACATTTGTATAAATGTAAGTCTTGTACCAGTCAGCAGTAAAAGGCGGAAGCTTCTTTCCCTTTCGTACAAGGTACTTTGTTTCAAGAAAAGTTTCCGAAATCATTTCCTTGTAGTTTTCAGCACCCTTTTCCATAACCGCCGTGTATAAACGGTAAAGCTGGTCGTCAGTCATGCAGTCGTCACCATTCTTCACGTTTTTCAACGTAGGGATACGAACTGCCAAGGAATATACAATCATAGGAAGCACACGATTGTATTCCTCATTCTGCATCTCAATACAAGTTCTGTCATTAATTCTAAGACCAAGCGCCTGCAAGCTGTCTGTATCGGTAATATTGTTCAGAACAACCTTGAAAGCGTCCTTGATGTTTACGTTGTAAAAATCCTTTTCCGTAATGGAATAGATGTATTTGATAGCGTTGTAAAGACTAACGCCGCCCTTGATTATTGTGTCGGCAATACCGTTAATTGCCGCAGTTTCATTTATAAAAAGCATTCAGAAGCTCCTTTCGGTCAGTCCTTTTTCCCGTAAGCATCCTCACGGGTAAGACGCTCCCATTGGGGCATTTTAATTTCCACATGTTTCTTTTCACGCTTCTCAGGGGCAACCTTTTCGTTCTCATCATCATTATTATAGCCAGCCATAAATGCGTCAAAAAGCGTGTCAAATGTCTGCGGAACAAACGGCTTGATATTTACCGTATCTGAGGAAACAACAGAAGTTATCTGTGGTTCTGCATGAACAGGAGCAGGCTGAACGTCAGGTTTTGGAACCTCAGCATCAGCAGTCTTCTGTATTATTTCACTGTTTTTCTCATATGTTTTTTCAACAGGTGCATGAGGTGTTCTGGTCTTGCTTGCAAGCTTGACTTCCTCGCAAAGTCTGTCGGAGTAATCAAGAAATTCATCAAGCTGAGAAAGTGTTGCTTCACCGATTTTCAGATTTCTCTTCATGTTGGAAAGATACTGCGACCATTCCTTGAACTCGTTTTCATCAATACCCTTGCCGACACGCTTGTATAAAGCGTTGTAAAGTTTTTGACAGCGCTTTTCCGTTTCAGGCGGAACAGCAACAGTAACTTCAGGCTTGACTTCAACGCTTTCAGCAGGCATAATTTCTTCCTCAGGCATATTTATCTTTGCAGCCTGAGCAATGCTTTCAAGAAGTTCTTCATACTGCTTTCGGCAGGTTTTTCCCGAGCTGTTAACCCTGTCACAGCGAGGATTGTCATCAGTGACAGTAAAGTATTTGCTGCAGGATTCACATTTACGCATGTAAATGCCCCTTTGAATCATGAGCTCAAATTCAAGGTCAATTATAGCCTTCAGGCTGTCAGGAAGATAAAGTTCCGTAGGATTGTCACGGATTGCTTCAAGTGCAAAATTCATGTCAATTTCACCTGGTCGTGACATGTTTTTGACATAAGCATAGGCTTCCATAGCAACCTGGTCGTGAATTTTCGAGCAGTTCTTGTTTTCAAGCGGAGTCATGTCCTGACCATGTGAAAGAGCCTCTGAAAAACGCCTGTAAATAGCCTTTGAAATCTTGCTTACTGCAAAAGCCGCATTTGGCAGGGTAGCAGGCGTACAAACCCTTACAGACGGCATGGCATTGTCAGGACAGCCAAGTTCATTTGCAGCAACTGAAACCGCAAGGTCGAAATATTCCTTGCGTGTGCGGATAATTTCTTCTGTAAGTGGCGCTTCACCTTCGGAAGTGCCGAAAATAAATTCAATTTTGTTCCGAGCGTATTCCTGAAGCCTTACGATGCTTGTCCAGCGATTCATTGCACGGTTGGTCTTGTATTCTGAAATGCGGCGGAAAATAGCTGTTTCGTAAAGATTTTTAGGCGTAATGCACCTTGCCCACAGTTCCTCAAGACCGATTCTTTCGCTGTGACAGATATACTCAATAATGCAGTCAGTAACAATTTCGGAGTAGTCACTTGAAATGCAGGCTTCTATATAAGGATGTGCACGGCTTACAACCGTTTTTGCATTGGAAATTATATTCTGCGGCAGACGTCCGTTTTTTCGCGCAATTCTGCCAGCTTCAATACATTGCTCCCAGAAATATGTAAAATCAAATTCCGTAAACTGCAGCAGTGTTTTTGATAAATCAATCTTGTAAAAATTATTGTTATCATAAACCGCAAATTTCACAACGCTGTTATTCATTTACGAACTCCTCTCCGAAATATAAATATATTTATTTAATTATATCACACATTTCTTTCTATTTCAATTATTTTTGTAAAAAAAGACGCAAGGTATTGACAGACAAAAAATTAAAAAAATTCAAAAAATACTTGCCAAAATAAAAAAAGTATGATATAATGTAAACACTTACGGAGTATATCCGATATATAGGTGTGCGGGCCCTGTGCAACGGAACACCGTGAACCATGTCAGGCGGGGAACCGAGCAGCATTAAGCGGAACGTTCTGTGTGCCGCAGTCAGCCTGCACACCTATGTATCGGATTATTTTATTTTAGGG
>JAZUSM010000028.1:0-18065 GCA_045606725.1 Oscillospiraceae bacterium
TGATGAAAGCGACGAGGAAGAAGTGGCTCATGAGATGAAAGAACGCAAAAAGCTCATCGGTATGTCGATCAAAATATGTGATGACGGCAATCTCTATATGCTGTCACCCCTGCCCGAGGGAGTTTCGCAAAAAGAAATTGATAGCGCAGTTTCAGCCGGAGTAATAAAGCTTGTGGACGGAGCGATTGCTGACGTACCTAAAAGCTGGGAACTTCGTAACGGTGAGTTATGGTTCGACACGGGAATTGAGGGCGAGGTCTATGACGAAGAGGTCAGCAGCTGGGTAAAACCCATTGACGAAAATGGATTTTTTAATTTTATGAATTTCAGATTTATCAAGGAGGACTAAAATGGGATTATTTGATTCGCTTATGAAATCGGCAGGAAACGCTATCAAGGCTGAAACCGTAAAGGCAGTAAGCAACGCCGCTTCTTCGGTTGGCAAGGGCACAAACCGCACAGAAAGCTTTACATTTGCCGCACTTCCGAACAGCGTAGCGGAGTTACAGGCGCTGCCAGAGGCATCTCTCGACTCAGCGTTCAAGACAACAGCACTTACAATTGCAGTGCTTTGTGCATACGAGAAAAATCCTGACGGCTGTATTGAAATGCTGAACTTCCTAAAGGGTCCTGCAGAGGTAAGTACATACGAAAAAGGCTTCATCAAGGAACGTCTTAACGGTAAATTCTATAAGACATTTTCATTCTTTGAGGGGGCAACCCCGGAAAACGGCTACAAGCCGAATACTCCTTACGTTATAAAGGTAAGCGAAAACCCTTATTCCTTTGACGATGAAAACTGGGCAACCCTTTATGTTACAAGCGGCGGTGCGGATAATCCTCGTCCGATAAAGCTGAGAAAGAAGCCATCTACGGGTCAGTGGTTCCTTAATGATATTCAGTGCCTTGCGGATATCCGTGTTCCCGTTGAGGAAGACCCTTGGGCATGATTAAAAGTATTGACTTATTCTGAAAAACAGGTGAAGATATTTATGAGGTTGAAAAATATTTTGGCAGCCATTCTTGCTGCTGCGGTAGTTGCAGCAATGTCTGCCTGCGGAAGTGGTAAGACAGGTGAAGGTACAGAAAGTTCCCCAGAGCACACAACAGCTGCATCATCAAAAACAGAAGAAACATCTGCTGCTGAAACAACAATTGTAAATACTGAGCAGCCAGCAGAAAGTGCAGCAGAAACCGAGGCTGTGCTGCCAGAAACAAAAACGCCATTATTAAAGCTTGACAAAAAAGAGCTGTATGAATCCGAATGGTCAGAGGAATATGGAATGGCGCTGACAAGGCTCGAATGTTCGACAATTCATCTCAGCAAGGAGGATGCTGAACGTTATCCTGAACTTGCAAAAGCTCTTTCTGACGTTGCCGATTATTATGAGAAAAACATGTCGGAAGAACATAATATGCTTATAGAGTCTGCACAGGACAGCCTTTCTTCAGGTGCGGAGGGTTTTGATACACTCGTTTCTACGCTCGATGCACATGTAAGACGTGCAGATGATGTTGTACTTAGTGTGCTTTACGACTCTTATTACTATAACGGAATGAACGAGGGAATCAGAAGCTTCTGGGGCGGAAATTATGATACAAAAACAGGTGAAGAGCTTCATCTTCCAGATGTTGTAACAGATATTGATGAGCTTGCAAAAATCATCAAAGCCGAACTTGTCAGCACTGCTGAAGCTGACGTTTTTTACAGTGATACGGTTATTGAGGATTATTTCAAGGAGTACGGTGCCGACGGAACTCACTGGACTCTTGAATATAACGGCATTACTGTTTATTTCGATGAGGGTGAAATTGCAAATCCAGGCTTCGGAGCTATAAATCTTACAGTAGAATTTGCAGAGCACCCTGAACTTTTCAAGGAAGAATATACAAACGTTCCCGAAACGTATATTGTTGGTCTGCCGATTAAGTCGACTTTCTATACAGACCTTGACGGCGACGGAAAAAGTGACGCGCTTACTGTGTTTGACAGCTATGATGAAGAAAACAATTACTATGCAACATTGTATATTTACGTTTCAGAGGTTTATTATGCAGAAAGCTTCTGGGCTTATGCGTGTGAACCATACTATATAAAGAACGTTGACGGAAAGAATTATCTGTATCTTTTCACCGAACTTGAAACCCAGATGTACCTTCATGTTTATGAAATCACCAATAGCAGAATAATTAAGGTTGGTGAAGTGAATGTTTCCCCATTCTATAATGATGGAATATCAGCAGTCCTGTCTGACCCGAACAGTATGCATTTTGACATTTTCAGCGATGAGGCAGGCGGAGGCATTTCCGAGGGCAATGACTTCTTTTCAGTAGGCTTTGACGGTATGCCTGCACAGGGATAAACCTGTACATCTGTACTGTTGAGGGCTTTGAAGATATGATGCCCGAGGTTAGCTCTGCTCAGATTATGAAAAAATAAACGTAAACATATCTTGACAGCTATGTAAAGCGAAAATAAAACCGCTGCAGTTTTTAGTTTTTAAAACTGCGGCGGTTTTTTATTATTTGCGATTGAAATTGAATCCGGTTGCCTTTTTCACAATGGCCTTGTTATGAAGCATTTCCTGGTCAGCCGGTGCAACGAGGTCAAATATCAGACCTATTTCAGAAGCGTTACCAATAGCCCTGCCCATTGATACAATTACGGGATAACGTTGATTTCCCTTGTTACGTTCATCAAGGACCGCGTTGATTTCAGCTATACAGTCATTAATATCGCTGTCACTGAATGTTCCGGTAATTACCTTGAGAAATTCATCGCCGCCCATCCTGAAGTTTTCTTCCCTGACAGCATTTCTGCATCTTACTGATTTAAGAGCATTACCTGCGGTTTTTATTGCATCATCGCCAGCTTCATGCCCGAATGTATCATTGATATATTTAAGACAGTTGAGGTCAGCCATAATAACAGCAATCCGGTCATCTGCTGCACGGGCTTCATTCAGTATTTCTTCCGAGAGAATATTGAAACCGTTACGGTTATACAAACCTGTCATAAGGTTGGTTATTGCACTTTTCTGCATTTGTGAGTAGAGATACTGTATTTCATGCATACGGCGCTGAGCTTCAAGGCAAAGCTTGAAATCCTTTAACCAGAAGCGGTAACAGGTATCAGGAATTTTATCTGTATTTCCGTAAGACATAACCGCATATCCATAGCATCTTTTCTTGGTATAAAGCGGTTCAATGTAGAAAACACAGGGCTTTTCATAATCCTCCCACAAGACAGGATGAATAATGCTTGTGTCGAAAGAAGTTTCAAAATTCACATCTCTGCTGTAATCTCCGTTCTTGTCATCGGTGGTTGAATAAACCAGATACATTCTGTCAGTAAATGCCTGTACACCCTCGGAGGTGTTCCATCCGTCACAAAAGCAGAAACTGAAGTGCATGAATGGCTTGAGGTAATAAGTGTGCCAATCCATTTTCCAGAAGAAGTCGTAAAAATCCTCTGCATCCTGCAGGGCATCCCTCATATTGTTATACAGGGAAAAATACCCCATATCCTCCTCAAGTGAAAGTTTTGTAGCAACGCTGTCCAGAACACGATTATCAGTTGTAATGCAACCACAGGTCTGTGACAGATGTACAACTGAACTGCAGTCAAAGGGGTAATTCTTCTTTTCGTAAGCAATGCCGTTTTTTATTTCGTAAAGCATCTGTACTGCCTGTGCGCCTGCGTCAGATGAGTCTTTTCCCGTTGAACTTATGTAATCAAGCTCAGAGTCATTTTCCCAATATCCTGTTACAATAATGTCGTTAGGAATTGAAACCCCGTGTTTTGCAAGTGCTTCACAAACACTGTGAGCCATTCTGTTGCTTGCACACACAATCGCCTGCGGAAGTCCTTTCGGACTTCCAAGAAGCTTCTTTACGAAGTTTTCACCCTCATCATACCAGAAATCACCATAATAAATACGTTCTTCATCTATTTCAAGTCCAAGCTCAGACATCGTGTTCCGATATGCATTAAGACGAGCTTCAGCGTGAGGGTGTCCCTTTATGCCGGTCATATATGCAATATCCGTGTAGCCGTGACATTCGTGCAGATGGAATATGTTGTCACGGATAACCTTATTATCTGTACTTGTAAGACAGATAAAACCGTCTTCCTCAATATCAAGACAGATGACAGGGCATTCACTTATTTTTCTGTATCTTTCCTTGATTTTATCGATATGATTGAATTTAATAAGGTCAGGAAAGAAAATAATTCCGTACAGCTTTTCAGGATTGGGAAGATTGAAAATCTGTTCTTCGCATTCAGGGGAATCAGCAAAACATCCTTCTTTTGTAGCCGTATAAAAGACTGCAACATTCATATCAAGTTCAAATGCTTTTTTATATATTCCCTTTAGAACATTCCGCTGGTAATTGACAGTTGGCTGAGTAAGCACAACGCCTATACATTCTTTGCGGCTCATATTATTACCCCTTTTTATGTCAATACCATCAATTATTGGATATGCTGATGGTATTTTATGGATTTCAATAAACGATTTTTAAACCAAATTACCAAATATATTATAACCAATTATTTAATGCATGTCAATAAGCGTATGTGTTGGGAATATCTTTTTTGCTGCCATGTATGTTATGATTTGCAGCAAATGTACCTTGCTGAAATCAATGTATGTTTCCTGATGATTTATATTCCCAGCCTGCTTTTTGTATACAAAAAGCTTTCACGGTATTCATCATCAGTGTTCAGATGCTCAATCAGCACGGGCATTTCAGGATTTGCATCGTCGCAAAGCCTTGCAAGCAGCTCAATATCAAGCGTACCCTTGCCCACAGCACATTCTTCAAGCTGAAAAGTAAACTCCTCTTTCAGACGGATATCTTTAAGGTGACAGCTGCAAATTCTACCTTTGAGCACGTCAAAGCATTCGCGGAGAAACTCGTCATTGAAGAAATATCTTCTCGGAGAAGTAATCATATTCACAATATCAAGGTGCGCGGAAAACTGTGGATGATTGACACGTTCAATAAGTTCAAGATATTCCTGCGGACCCGACGGTATCATCCAGGGCATTGACTCAATGCTGAAATGAGTGCGCTTCGGGTCAGCCTGTTTCAGAACATACTTCACCGTTTCTACTGTCATATCAAAGGTTTCCTTGCTGAAATTGTCGCGGTATCCACCGTCCCAGCGAGGTCCGTGCGGAGTGCCAGCAATATTTACCGCACAGACTGCACCGATTTCGTCAGCAAGAATAATCTGACGGATTGCGTAGTCAAGATTTTCCTTGCGCTTTTCAGGGTCAGCGTCAAGCATATTGTTCCATATTCCAACCTCGGCAATAACCAGGTCATTTTCCTTTGCCGCCTCAGCGTAAGCCTTTATCGTGTCCTTGTCGCTGTTGCAGTTTACGGGAAATACAGCTGAGCGGCAGCCAAGCTCTCTAAGCTGTTTTGCCCAGTGAGCAGGGGATGTGTGCGAAAGTGCGGATGAAATACCCAATCTCATAAGTTACACCGTCCTTTTCCATATCACGCTTGAATCAATCTCGTCAAGAGTCTTGAAGCCTGTCCGTGCCATAACCTTGACAAGCTCGTTGTTCATCTCGTTAATGCGTCTTGTTACACCGTCAGCGCCTTCCTTCAAAGGCTCCATAAGGTTACGTCCGACGCATACACAGTCAGCACCAAGTGCCAGTGCCTTGAATACATCCATACCGCTTTCAAAGCCGCAGTCAGCCATAATTTTCATCTTTCCGCCAACAGCATTGACAATGTCAGGTAAAATCTGAAGCGGAGGAACAGCATAGTCCATAATGCCGTGATGATGTGAAACAACAATTCCTGCAACCCCTGCTTCAGCGCATTTTACAGCGTCGGAAACGCTCAGCACGCCCTTTACAACAAACGGAACAGACGAAGCCTTTACAAAGCTTTCGATTTCCGCACGGGATTTCGGACGCATGGGCAGGTCGCATACAACATCATATTTCCCATCCCAGGAAATAGCGTGGTCAATGTCCATTCCCACAGCAAAAGCACCGTGTTCAACAGCGTCTTCAATACGTTTGAAAACCTCATCATTGTCAGCGTGAGGCTTGATTATGCGTACAGTTCTTGCCGCCGCATAAATCTGCTCCATCTCATCATATTCACCCATACCGACCCAGTGAACAGCACCTGCATTTTTCGCACCCTTTGCAATCTCAACCATAGCGTTGTCGCATATATGGTGCAGATGAGAAAGCGCCGCCGTCATAATCGGAGTAGCAAATTTTTCCCCGAAAAGCTCAAAATCCGTGCTTGGCAGGTCGGAGTCAATATGCCTCATTTCAAGAAGAATTGAGTCAAAATAATCTCTCGTAATCTTGTTGGAATCACCGTTCATAGTTATCCCTCCGTTAGTTTTCCAGTTTTTCGACAGCTTCCTTCAGCAGCTCGATAATTGGCAGATGCTGAGGACAAACAGCTTCACACTGACCACATTCAATGCAGGAGGAAGCCTTTCCCGAAAAGCCCGTAAGGCTGCCATAGAAAAACTTGGGACGATTATCCTTGGGGAATTTTCTTGCCGTGTTCACAGCACCGAAAATGTCGGGAATATGTATGTTCTGCGGACATCCGTCAACACAGTATCGGCAGGATGTACAGCCGATAAGCGGAGTTGCAAGCATCTTTTCAAGTACCTTGTCAATGATTGCCTTGTCGTTATCGGTAAGCGGCTCAAAATCCGTAAATGTCGCAAGATTGTCCTCAACCTGTTCTTCGTTGGACATACCGCTGAGAATAGTGCCTATTCCGTCAAGACTTCCGCAGAATCGCATTGCCCAGGAAGCCGCAGACTTATCGGGACGTACAGTCCTGAACATTTCTTCAAGGTCAGGGGAAAGGTTAGCAAGCGTGCCGCCCTTGACAGGCTCCATAATTATCATCGGGATTTTTCTTTCCAGCAGAATTTCGTAAAGCCTGCCTGAATGTACAACCTGATTGTTCCAGTCGGCATAGTTAAGCTGAATTTGTACAAATTCAACTTCGGGGTGATTGTCAAGTACTTTTTCAAGCAGTTCAGGAGTGCCGTGAAAGGAAAAGCCGAAATGATGGATTTTTCCCTCAGCCTTCTTGTCCATACACCAGTTGAAGCAGTCCAGCTTCTCGTACACGTCGTAATTGGCACCGTCCTCAAGGCTGTGGAGCAGGTAATAGTCAAAGTAATCAAGTCCCGTGCGTTCAAGCTGTTCACTGAACACTCTGTCACGGTCTTCCTTGGTTTTTATCGCCCATGCAGGAAGCTTAGTTGCAACAGTAAAAGCTTCTCGCGGGTAACGCTTTGCAAGAACTTCTTTGACAGCCTTTTCCGAGTTGCCGCCATGATAAACATAAGCAGTGTCAAAATAATTGAAACCTGCTTTCATATAGCGGTCAACCATATCGCAGACACGGTCAATGTCAATGCTGCCGTCCTTTTCAGGTAATCTCATCAAGCCAAAGCCCAGTTTCGGCATTTTTGTCACATCAATACCCATTACAAATTCCTCCTCAGTCGTTTTCAAGCGTCCATCCGTGGTCGCCGTGATAAATCATAAGCTTTGTCATTCCACCGTCAATGCAGATGTTTTCTCCCGTAATAAAACCTGCCTTGTCGGAGCAAAGAAACATAACCATTTCCGCAATATCCATCGGGTTGCCGACTCTTCCTGCAGGCTGCTGAAAAGCGTCGGGGCCGTCCCACTCTTTGTACGAAGTATCAATCCAGCCGGGAGAAATCGAGTTGACCCGAATTTTTCCCGAAAGGCTTACAGCAAGCGCATGCGTAAGCGAAGCAATTCCACCCTTTGCAGCAGTATAGCTTTCAGTCTGCGGCTGACTCATTCTGTCCCTTGATGAGGAAATATTGATAATTGAGCCGCCCTTTCTGAAATGGGACAGGAAAAGCTTTGAGAGGTAGAATGGTGCGGTAACACCGACTTTTAACGCATATTCAAATTCCTCATAAGTACATTCGTTAATACCTTTTGTAATCGGCAGAGCATTGTTCACAAGAAAATCAATGCCCCCGTATTTTTCTTTAACATAGTCAGCAAAACGTTCAAGCGTCGCCTTGTCAGCAATATCACCGATGAAGTGACTGCCCTCAGTTTTGTCAATCACACAAACTGTTGCACCATTCTTTTCAAACTGCTCAGCAATACATTTTCCTATGCCGTTTGCACCGCCTGTTACAACAGCAATTTTTCCTTTGAACATACAAACACCGCCTTTTTTCAAGCATATCACAAGTCGTGATATTTTGCAAGATAAAGCGGACTTTATGGTGTATATAAAAAATATAAGTTGCCTGTGCGCTGTTCCGAATTGTATAAACGACAGAACTGAGTAATCGGATTATCTTTTAATATTATCTGATAAAAAAAGCACTCCTTACGGAGTGCTTTATAAATATGGAAGTCTGTATGCAAATTCTTCATTTTGCCGCATGTCCTTCAGCTGGGATTAATTGATATTAGCGGTTTCGCTGTCTGTAATCGTTGTTCTTTCAGTCATGTTATGTACAACCTCCTTGATAAGAAGAGGAAGGAAAGGCTTTGTAACATAATCATCACAGCCAAGTGCTGCAAATTCAGTTGACGTCGCAAGATTTTTGTCGCCTGTCATAAGTACAACAGGGGTCTGATGCTTTTTACGGATTTGTTTCAGCGTTTCAAGTCCGTCCATATCAGGCATCATAAGGTCAAGCATGATAAGGTCAAACTTTTGCTGGTCAAGAATTTTTACAGCGTCTTTGCCGCTTATGACAGAAATTATTTCATACATCGGCTCGTCGTTCATTATTTTTTTAATCAGCTTGTGATTGATAGGCTCGTCATCAACAGTAAGAATTCGCCTGTGCATCGAATCCGCCTGCTGCATGGTATATTCCTTGTCTTCATCAATCATCTGAAGCATTATGTCTGCAATGTCAGGGTCAAACTGTGTTCCGCGTCCCTTTTCAATTTCAGCACGGACAACCTCCTGCGGTAATGCCTTACGGTAGCTTCTGTTACTTGTCATTGCGTCATATGAGTCAGCAACGCCGAGAATTCGTGCCGCTTCAGGGATTTGCTCACCTTCAAGTCCATTGGGATAACCCTTGCCATCATAGCGTTCATGGTGGTATTTTGTAGCAAGTGCAATAAGGTTGCTTCCTGAAATACCTCTGAGAATGTGATAGCCCGTAACAGGATGAATTTTAATTATATTGTATTCCTCGTCGCTGAGTTTTCCTGCCTTGTTGATAATTTCAACAGGGATACGGATTTTTCCTATATCGTGAAGCAGACCGGCACGGTAGATTTCTTCCTGTTCTTCCTTGCTTTTTCCCATTCTCGCAGCAAGCATTCTTGAGTATTCCGCAACACGCTTTGAGTGACCGCTTGTATATCTGTCCTTTGCGTCAACAGCTTCACTGAGTGCAGTCACAGTCTGAACAAAAAGCTCCTTGATGGTTTTCTGCTGTTCATCAAGAACCTCAGTCTGTTCATATACCTTGTCCTGCAATTCACCGTTATAGGTAGAAATAAGGTTTATATATTTCCATTTTTCTGTATCATCAAGCAATTCCAGAATATATCCAAAACTTTTTTCGTTATGGAGTATCTGACTTATGTGTCCCTCATAATGCTTGTTGTCAACTGAAAAAGAAAATATATCACGCTTATTGTCATTGTGTATGTTTTCAAATATTTCTTCAAGCTTAGGTATTCCCTTGATTTTCAAGTCAACAATGCAGTTTGCAAGCTCAGGGAAAATAGTTTCAGCCATCTTGTTGCAGCCCAGATAATTCATATGCTTGTCAACAAGAACATATCCGTTTTTCTGATGCTTGCCGATTGTTGAGGCAACATTTTCTTCAATATCGTAAATTCTTGCCCTGCTGTGGATATATATGAGAACCCAGCCATCAAATGCATACAAAAGAGGCATTATTTCAAAATCAGGACTGATAATTCTACCGATTAAGAACATGCTGACATTTACGATTTCCAGAATAATCAGCATGTTCAGATTTTTTCTGGAAACAGAGCTTTTTCTTATCATGCAGTATATCAGCAAGGCAACCTGAATGATAATTGCTCCGTACAGAATAAGGTAGAAAAGTGAGTGCCCCCAGCCATATGAGTTTACCAGAATTGTAGAGTCACCGTACTGTTCAATATGATATTCGGTATAATAGAGATTATTGTAGTCAATAGTCAGTATCAAGCCATACACAATGAAGCAGTACATATATATACCGAATCTGTACCATTTGCTGAGTGAGATTCTGCAGACTGAGCATATAAGGAAAATCATAATCGGTGATGTGAAACAAGCGCCTATGTATGCAATTTTGTTTGAAAGCACCGCTTCTTCAACCGTGTCTGAAAGTCCGAGTGCAAGATATCCACCATTTGAAATTGCCATTATGAGCATAAGCATCATAAAATAATAGTTTATCTTTTTGTTTTCAAAGGTAAATATAAGAACGAGAAGATTGATAAGACTTAGTCCTGTTGTTATCAGGTAGTAGGTAATCATAATATCATATATCTCCGTTTGGTTTTACTTCGTTGAATTTCATGCAGATTTTGTCATATTGTCTGAACAATTCCTGCTGCATTTCCTTTATATCATCATTCAGACATACCTTACTTTGCTTTTCCATTTTATATGCAAGGTCACCAATCTGTGCTGCACCGATGGAATAGGATGAACTTTTGAAGGAATGGATTTTTATGCAGTAGCTTTGACTGTCATCCGCTTTCAGAAGTTCATCAAGTTCGGATTTTATGTCCAAAGAGGTGTAATCTTCAATAAGCTCAATATAAAAATCCTTATCATCAATACACGCTTCAAGTCCCTTGACAGTATCAATTTCAGGCAGCTTTTGCGCAATCAGACGGATTATTTCATCTGCTGATTTTGGTGAAGCAGGTTCAGACGGTGTTTCAGTGACAGTTTCTGTTATATCTGACTTGAGATAATTAATAACCATCTTATTGAGCTTTTCAGGGTCAATCGGCTTGGAAAGGAACTCATCAAAGCCTTCATTGATATATCTTTCTCTGTCGCCTGCAATTGCGTTGGCAGTGAGCATAATAACAGGTGTTCCGTCGCAAAGCTTGTCCTCACGAAGCTTGTGAAGCGTTTCAATACCGTCCATTCCTGGCATCATATGGTCAAGAAAAATGATATCAAAACGGTTGCATTTAACCATATTTATACATTCCATGCCGCTTTCCGCTTCAAAAATCTGCATTTTTGTATTTTTGAGAAGATTTGTAAAAACCTTCAAATTCATGCGGTTGTCATCAACAACCAGTATCTTTGCCTCAGGTGCAGTAAAGCTTTCAGTGACGGAAGCAGCTACAGTCTGTTCTGAATGTATGCGGAAGTCGCCCAAAGCTTCGTTGTCTGTAACCTTCTGAACAATGTCAAAGGAAAACTCACTGCCCATTTCGTATTCACTGGTGATATGAAGCTCGCTGCCCATAAGATTGAGGAGTTTATAGACGATTACCATGCCCAGACCGGTTCCCTCAATATTTCTGTTGCGCAGTTCGTCAATTCTCTGGAATTCATTGCAAAGCTTTTCGATGTTTTCTTCCTTTATGCCTATGCCCGTATCCTTTACAGAGTAATGGAGTACAGCGTTGTCATTTTCTGTATGGCATGTAAGGGTGAGGGTAACCGTGCCCCTGACAGTGTATTTTACAGCATTTGACAGCAAATTGATAAGTACCTGTCTTATGCGCTTGTCATCGCCGAAATATCCTTTCGGAATTGATTCATCTACATTGAATTCAAGAGTAAGTCCTTTTTCGTTAGCCTTAAGGCTGAGCATGTTGTACAAATCGTTAAGAAGTGCACCAAGCTCATAATTGACAGGAATAATCTCCATCATTCCCGATTCAATCTTTGACGAGTCAAGAATATCATTTATTATGCTCAGCAGCAATGCAGATGAATCCTTTACATTGCAGGCATACTGACGTACATTTTCCTCACTGCTTTCACGCAGAATCATTTCATTCATTCCCATTACAGCATTGATAGGAGTTCTGATTTCATGTGACATTCTTGCAAGAAACTGTGATTTTGCACGGTTTGCTGTTTCAGCTTCAATCTTTGCCTTTTCAAGTTCATCAGCAAGCTTAGCCTTTTCAACGCTTCCGCTGAGAATTGTAAAAATACTGTTTCCGATTGACATGAATGCCACATAAATAAAGCAGCGCGGCATAACAAAGAACAGAAAAAGCGTTAAATTCGGGTTATCGTTTACATTGTTAAGCGTAAATATACCGTTTTCAACGTAATCTGAAAGACTTCCTGAGGTAAGAAGTGCCATGTTTGCATCGCAGAGTCCCCAGTAATATCCACCGTAAACAGTAACGAATGTGCTGATTACCGTAAGAATGTACACATACCACATAAGCCGTTTTGACGAATAAAGCATTGCACACAAAAAGGGAATAACCGCTATCAGTACAACGTGATATGTGATTGTTGCACCAATCATGGTAAACGCCAGAATATTACCTGTGATAATTATATATTTGGTCTTTGTATTGTTCAGAGAAAGCTTTTTGGTAATAATCAGAACAATAAGAAATGTTGCAACAGACGGAAAAAAGCCTGTGCTCATTATTTTCTTGTCAATTATAAAAATATTCATAAGATTAAGAAGATAGGTAAGTGAATAAATAAGCATTGACACTGAAAAGCAACGCATAACATATTTGTTTGCGCTGTATTCGTGATTTTCAATATATACAGATACCTCATCATTACCAATATTTTTTTTCACAACATGAAGCCCCCTGTTACATAAATCCTGTAAATTACTTCTCAATATTAATTATACCTTTTTTATTTGCATCTGTCTACAAATTACTAGAAAATGTTGCACAAATTTATGGCATAATAATTAAAGGCATGATATTATTTGAACAAATTTACAAAGTATTCCACCGCAGGAAACTGCAGTGGAATACTATACATTGTCAAATTACAGGAATTAATTGTGAAGATTTATCTGCTTATAAGCCTCATCTGCCGCTTCCGCAGCATTTTCAAATTCAAAATCATCTGCGGCATATCTGATTTTGCTGAAAAGCGGTTTCAGTACAATGTCACCGATTTTATACTTTGAGGCTTCTTCACAGACAGAAGAAATCTCATCGCCGTCAAAAGCATCACAAGCATCTTTAATTTTCTTAATCAGTTCATTTGCCTTGTCAGATGTAATTTCCGTAAGATTGTCAGAACTTGTTTCCTGACTTGCATCATCCTCAACGGAAAGACAGTTCTTGCTGTCAAGATGTGTTTTTCCGATTTCAGCAACCTGAGCGTACATGTCAAGCAAAGCAGCATTTTTTTCTTCAATGAGTCCGTAGTTTTCAGCTTTACCTGCAAATTCCAGTTCCTTGGCAAATTCAGAAAGCTTTTTTGAGCCTATGGACAGGGAAGTGCTTTTTAATGCATGGACTTCAATAATATAGTTTTTCCATTCTTTTTTGTCAAAAAGCTGCTGAATGTGCAGGATTTTTTCTTTTGACCTGCGTACATAAGTATTCAGAATTTCGTTGTATGTTTCTTCGTCACCGTTTGTATAAACAAGTCCCGTCTGAACATCAAAAAGTTGATTTGCATCTTCATTCTTTGTTTCAGCTGATACCGAAGGAGCGTTTTCAACTTCTGTTTTCTGGCAGCTTGTTTGAACTAAACTGCTGTCCAGATGACTGAAAAGGCATTTTTCAATTTCCTCGCCTGTAAAAGGCTTGGAAAGATAATCATCAAAGCCAGCATCAAGATAGCTTTGCTTTGCACCATGAATTGCGTTGGCTGTGAGAGCAACAAATACGGTTTTTTCAGCGAGCTTTTGCTCTTTGATTTTTTGCAGGGTTTCAATTCCGTCCATGTCAGGCATCATGTGGTCAAGAAAAACCACATCATATTTTTTGTTTTTCAGCAGTTCAATACACTGTCTTCCGTCTGAAACAGTTTCAGTTACAGCTTGTGTGCGTTTCAGAAGACTTCTTGCAACAATAAGGTTTGTGTCGTTGTCATCAACTACAAGAATTCGTGCATCAGGTGCTGTTTTTATGCAGTTATCTTCAACCTTTTCAGCAGCAGTCCTGAACCGCTTTTCAAAATCCCCGACAGGTTCAGCATTGATGATTTTCTGTTCAATTTCAAAGGAAAATGTTGAACCTGTTCCGTAAATGCTTGAAACATGAAGTTCGCTGTTCATCATGTTGAGAAGACGCTGAACAATGGTAATACCGAGTCCCGTGCCTTCAATGTTACGGTTTTTCTCCTGTTCGAGGCGCTGGAAAGACGTAAAAAGCTTGCTCAGGTCATCTTCCTTGATGCCTATGCCGGTGTCCTTGACGCTTACTTCAAGCTTAATTCTGTCATCTGCCCGTTCAATAGTGTTGATTCTCAGACGTATGCTGCCCTTAGGAGTATACTTTACAGCATTTGTAAGAATGTTGGTAATAATCTGACGAAGTCTTACATCGTCGCCGTAAAGAACAGCCGGAATTGTTTCATCAATATCTACTATGAATTCAAGCTTTTTCTTTTCAGCACGTGTCTTTATCATGTTTACAATATCATTTATGAGCGAGCTTACGTCATATTCCACCGGAATAATTTCCATTTTGCCTGACTCGATTTTTGAAAAATCAAGAATTTCATTGATTATTGACAGCAGTGTGCGTCCTGCGCTTTGGATATTTGCCGCATATCCGATAATCTCTTTTTCGTCGGATTCACGCATAATCATTTCATTCATGCCAAGAACAGCATTGATAGGAGTTCTGATTTCATGGCTCATATTTGCAAGGAAATTGTTTTTGGCTTTTCCTGCACTGATTGCATTTTCCGCAGCTTCCTTCAGTTCCGCATTTACCTTGGTCTGCCACAATGTAAGGCGTCGCATAATTACATTTACAATTACAATGCATGATGCAAATACGACAATATAAATTATATCCGATGTTATACCATTTCCGTAAATTTCACTGATATTGCGTGTTACAATAACCTTGAAGCCCGAAACATCTTCTGTCATGGCAAGGCATACCTTACCGCTGTTGTCATAATCACGGATAACAACAGGATTGTTTTCAGATAATGCTTCTCTGTAGCAAAGGTCAGCAGCATTTACAGAATAGTCAGGCTGCATCTGATATTCATCGAATGGGTGATTGAGAATGTTACCGTCTATGTCTGTAAGAAATGCGTAACCTGTATCTGTGTAGCTTTCACCGAGAATGCCGATAAGCTTGTCAAGGTAATAGTCAATTCCGAGAACACCGATAAAGTTACCCTTTGAGTCATAAACAATCTTACTCAGCGTTGTGCAGTACAAGCCTGTCTGTTCATCAAGATAAGGTGCGGAAATGTTGAAATTATTATCCGAAGCAATTGTATCAATATACCATTGTCGTTCTTCAACATGCCAGTTGTCATCAGGCTCCCAACGGTTGTTCATGAGAACAGTGTGCTCCCATTCAGGATTACACAGGTATGCAACGGAAATATCATCATATTTAGAAACAATGCTGTCAAGATATGTAACTGCTGTATCATAGTCGTTTCCAAAGCCAGGCTGTGCAGCAATACTGTCGGAAATTACGTCAAGAACAGCTTTGTTTCCGTTTACCCATTCCTGTACCTGATAGAGATACAGTTCGGTTTCCTTCTGCATTTTTGTGTCGCCCCATTTTACCTGTGTTCCCGTGTTGAAAAGAACAGCAAAAACACTTGCGGCAAAAAGCACAACGGAAATAAGAAGAGTTTTTCCTTTATGGTCAATATGGTTGCTTGTTTTGGTTGTATTTTCCTTGCCGTTGCTGAAATTGCCTATGGCTGACATTGAAATCAGATTATCAAGCATATTGCTCAGTTCTCTGGCAGAATCCTCTATTTCTGCACCTGTGTAACTTACTGAACCGCTTGAGCTTTTAAGAATATCAGCATGACTCATTATTCTTGATAAAGGAAGCTTTAATTCATAGCTCATATTTTTGAAGAATTCATCCTTGACGGACAATGCCGTTTCAGCTTCAAGCTTGCTTTTGCAGGTGTGTACAAAGAAAATGATTATTGAAACTGCAAATACAAGCATAAATGCAATAATGCAGATAGCCTCGGCACTGAATCCTTCGTGAAGGAAAGTATTCTTTACGCATACAATAAGATACCAGTCATAATTTGTCTTGTCGGAAAAGATATTATATTTTCCGTTGTCGGAGTTGTAATTGAAGGATTCGCCATAGAGCATGAATACCTTATTGACAAGCTCATTGTAAAAATCAAGACCATTGTAATGCTTACCCACAAGCTCAGGATTTGAGTGACCGACAATCATACCCTTACCGCTTACAATAAGGCTTGTTCCCGAATTATCCTGATTCATTTCCTCAATGTAATTCTGTATTCCGTTCAGGTTGAAGTCAAGTCCGACAACTGTTGAACCGTCTGAGAGAAGCTTCGACATACTGTAGCACATTTCACCTGTGCTTGCATCAATATATGGGTCTGTAACATTTATTACACCCATACGCTGTTTTGCACCGACATACCAGGAACGTTCATCAAGCACAAAGCTCTGGTCAGGTACAAAAGCATTTATGTACAACTTTCCGTCGTATGCGGCATATGCGCTGAAGCAGCTTCCGTTTGATTCGTTGTTTATGTCAGCAATAGTTTCCGGCGTAAAGTATGATTCAAGCTGTTCCGAAACATCGCCGCCCATTGAGATTATCTGTTCAATCTGCATTGCAACGCTGTTGAGAAGACATTCGGAACGATAAAGACTGTTATCGATTTTGCTTGCAATGCTGCTGAGTCGTCTTTGACCTTCCGTTTCAATTCGCTGGGATTCAGTGCGCCTTATCAGAACAGCATTTAGAACCATGATAACACATATTGTAAAAATAAGTACAGTCAGTGAAGTACGATAAACACCGGTTAATTTTGTTTTATTATTTTTTTTCAATTGCAATCCCCCTTGAAATGCAATACAATGCATGAATGGTTAAAATGACAGTTATTTGGATAAATTATACTATTATTTTAATCAAATGTCAACAATTTTGTAAAAAATTTAATGATTCTATATACATGTCAAACGCAGATGTACATTGCCTTTCTTATTAATAAGTGCACAAATATGTCGATATAATATCATAAATTGTTAAAAAACTATTTACATTTGTGTTTTATTATGCTATAATTTGTTGTGTGAATATCCTGAAAGTGAAAAAATACCATATTTTATAGAAAATAACAGACATGTTTGGAGGAGTATTATGGGAAAAATGCACCAGAGAATTACGGATTTTTTCAAAGAGGAACTTGATATCCGTCATAGATTGCTGAATCTTATTCTTATTGCGGCTTTTGTGGGTGGAGCATTTTCTTTTATATGCAGTATTCTGATAGGAGTAGGTTTAATCTCAGTTATTATAACCGGTCTGCTTGTGCTCAGTGTACTGGCTTTTATATGGATTGCCAATATAAGAAAGAAGCCTGAGCTTGCAAGTATAGGACTTGTTTCATTTGCAAACTTCATTGCTTTTCCGATAATGTATTTCACATCAGGAGGCATTGCTTCAGGAATGCCTTTGTGGTATCTTCTCGGACTTATATTTTCATGGCTTCTTCTGACAGGAAAGAAATGTCTGATAATGAATTTCCTTAGTGTGGCTGCTGTAACATCCTGCATGCTTGTAGATATGTATTTCCCTGAACTCGTTACACAGCTTGAAACACGTGAAAATGTATACTGGGATTTTATCCAATCAATAATTTTGGTGAGCTGTATCTTCGGCTGCATTTTCAAGTATCAGACCCACGTTTACGAAAATAAGAGAAAACTGCTTGAAAGCGCAAGCAGTGCCAAAAGCGACTTCCTTGCAAATATGTCCCATGAAATCCGTACACCTATGAATGCGATAATAGGAATGTGTGAGCTCATTCTGCGTGAACAGGACGTGAGTGAAAGTGTAAGGGATAATTGCTTCAACATTCAGAGTTCAGGACGAAGCCTGTTA
>JAZUSM010000029.1:0-25509 GCA_045606725.1 Oscillospiraceae bacterium
CCGCAGTAACCGCCCTGAGCTGTATCATACTTGAGAAGGTGAGCGAGCATGGAAGGCTTTGTGAGGTCGTTGATAGCAACTACATCATAACCTTCAGCACCAAACATCTGTCTGAATGCGAGACGACCGATACGGCCAAAACCATTGATTGCAACTTTAACTGACATTGGAATTTCCTCCTAAAAGAAATTATTTTTATTCCGGTGTTAAGCATTAACACCACATGATTATATTTTAACCTATTTTGCTCAATTTTGCAATACCTTTTGATAAAAAAATAACAGATTTTATTTTCAATTTTCATTTAGTTAACAATCTTGTACTGCCTGTTGATTACTGTTTGTGCAAAAAGGCTTTTTATTCGGAACAGCACTTGATTTTTTTGTTCAAAAGTGGTAAAATGGTAGAGTATATTTAATTTTGCTTTGAAAGGAACTTAATTATGATAGTTAAACCTAAAATCCGCGGTTTTATCTGCACAACCGCACATCCTGACGGCTGCAAGGCTATTGTCAAGGAACAGATTGACTATGTCAAGAAGTGCGGCAAGTTTGACGGGCCTAAGAAAGTGCTTGTAATCGGTGCTTCCATGGGTTACGGTCTTGCTTCAAGAATTTCCGCAGCTTTCGGCAGCGGTGCTTCCACAATCGGTGTTATCTTCGACAAGCAGGGCACAGACTCAAAGCCGGGCTCTGCAGGCTGGTACAATACTGCTGCTTTTGAGGAATACTCAAACGCTGAGGGTATCTACGCAAAGACAATCAACGGCGACGCTTTCTCCTCTGCAATAAAGGACGAAACAATCGCACTCATCAAAAAGGATTTCGGTAAGGTTGATATGGTTGTTTACAGCCTTGCTGCACCGAGAAGAACAACTTCCGACGGTACTGTTTACAACTCTGTGCTTAAAACTGTAGGCGACGATTTCACAAACAAGTCCATCGACGTCAAGACAGGTGCTGTTTCAAATGTTACAATCACACCTGCTACCGAACAGGAAATCCACGCTACCGTAAAGGTTATGGGCGGCGAGGACTGGAAGGAATGGATTGGTGCGCTCAAGGCTGCTGACGCTATCGAGGACGGTGCTGTAACTGTTGCATACTCCTACATCGGTCCTGAGGTTACTCACCCTATCTACAAGGACGGTTCTATCGGACGTGCAAAGGCTCACCTTGCTGAAACTGCAAAGGAAATCACAAAGTCAATCGACGGCGTTTCCGCTTACGTTTCAGTCAACAAGGCACTTGTTACACAGTCAAGCTCTGCAATTCCGATTGTTCCCCTCTATATTTCAATCCTCTACAAGGTTATGAAGGAAATGGACATTCACGAGGGCTGTATTGAACAGATGCAGAGAATGTTTGCTGAAAAGATTTACGGCGGCGAGGTAAAGGTTGACACTGAAAATCTTATACGTCTTGATGACTGGGAAATGCGTGAGGACGTTCAGGCTAAGGTTGCTGAGGCATGGGATAAGATTAACGCTGAAAACCTTAACGAGCTTGCTGACATTGACGGCTACAACAAGGATTTCATCAAGCTGTTCGGCTTTGAAGCTGACGGTGTGGACTACGAGGCTGAAACCGACACTGCTGTTGGTATCGCAAGCCTTGCGTAAATTAATTTAAAGGAAGTTACTATGGATAAAATTTTTGAACAGCTTTTTTCTTATATTGACAGCCATACCGAGGACATGATTTCCGATCTGGCACGTCTTATCCGTATCCCGTCCGTCAAGGGCGAGCCTGCGGAAAATGCACCTTTCGGAAAAGAGCCTGCGGCGGCGCTTGATGAGGTGCTGAAAATCTGCGGCGAGGCTGGACTTTCGGTACGCAACATCGACAACTATGTAGGTACGGCGGATTTCTATGAAACTGACACTATTCCCGAACTTGGCGTGCTGAGCCATATGGACGTTGTTCCCGTTGGCGGCGGCTGGAGTGTTCCTCCGTTTGAACTTACACAGCAGGATGGCAAGCTTCTCGGACGCGGCACAATTGACGATAAAGGACCTGCAATTGCGGCGCTTTACGCTGTAAAGGCTATCAAGGACAGCGGTATCAAGCTTTCCAAGAACGTGCGCCTTGTTTTCGGCACTGACGAGGAATGCGGCTCAGGTGACCTTGAATATTATCTGAAAAAGGAAAAGCTTCCTGAAATGCTGTTTACTCCTGACGGAAGCTACCCTGTTATCAATGCTGAAAAGGGTCTGATGAGGGCTTCTTATACGGGCGCAATCTCTGACAAAATCGTAAGTATGAAGGGCGGCACAGTTGTAAATGCTGTCCCGGAATATGCGGAGGTTGTTCTTGCAGGTGTAACTGTTGATACTGCAAAGTACAGCTTTGAGGGCATAAATCTTACAGTTGAAGCCTGCGGCGAAAACGTAAAGCTTGTCGCAAACGGCAAGAGCGCTCACGCTTCTCTCCCTGAGGGAGGACACAACGCTGTTACGGCACTTCTTGCGGTGATTGCTGACGTGACAGGTGACAGCACAGTCAAGGCACTTGTGGAAATGTTCCCATACGGCGAAACTGACGGCGCTTGCGCAGGAATAAAGTGCTCCGACAAGATTTCAGGCGGACTTACAACAGTCCTCAGCGTTATTGACGGCGCTGACGGTACGCTTACCGCTAAGCAGGATATCCGTTTCCCTATCGACAGGAAGTGCGCTGAAATTATTGCTATGATTGAAGAAAAGGCAAAGGAAAAGAGCCTTGCCCACAGGATTGATATGGCAATCGAGCCGCACTACGTCCCTGAGGACAGCGAGTTCGTGCAGAAGCTTCTTTCAGTGTACGAAACCGTTACAGGCGAAAAGGGTTATTGCGTTGCAATCGGCGGCGGCACTTACGTTCACGAAACTGAGGGCGGTGTTGCATTCGGTGCGGAATTCCCCGGTGATGACAACCATATGCACGGCGCTGACGAGTTTATTACCCTTGAAAGCTTCGTGAAGAACGCAAAGATTTTTGCGGCGGCTATCTATTCGCTTTGTAAATAAGCAAATGCCTGAGAAGGAATCAATCTTCTCAGGCATTTTTTATTGCTCACCTTTTTTGGTCTGAATGTTATATGCAACTGCGGCAAGCAGGTTATCGGGGATAAGTCTTGACCCGTAGACGCAGATTTTCATTTTCAGTGTCGGGATAATCAGCGATTTACGTGCAAACATTCCGTTTACTGCGCACTCTGCTGCGTACTCCGCGGTAATTCCTCTGAGTCCGAATTTTGCGCCTGCAACATCGTTGAACGGAGTCATCACGGGTCCGGGGCAGAATGCTCCGATATACACCTTGCTTCCCTTGACACGAATTTCCTCCCGTACTGCCTGTGTAAGCTTCACGACGTAATTCTTTGTTGCGTAATAGGTTGCCATGAGAGGCCCCGCCATAAAGCCTGCGGCAGAAGCGACGTTGAGGATATACCCCTTGTCACGCACTGAAAAATCCTTCAGGAAAAGCTTTGTAAGAATATGCACAGCTTTGACATTCACGTCAATCATTTCAAGCTCACGGTCAAGGTCGGAACTTCTGAATTGTCCGAAAAGTCCGAAGCCTGCGTTGTTCACAAGGATATTTACATTGTATGCGGAGGCTTCCTTGTAGAGCCTTACGCACTCGCTTTCCTCTGAGATGTCTGCAACAATGATTTTCACGCGGTTTGCTCCGATTTCATCACGAAGCTCCTCAAGCTTATCACTGTTTCTTCCCGAAATAACAAGGCGTACACCTCTTTCGGCAAGCTTGATTGCTATTTCACGTCCTATTCCTGAGCTTGCACCCGTAACAAGTGCGGTCATAAAATCATTCCTTTCGTTTCTTGACTTTCCGTATTGCCTTATACTGCATTCTGTAGCAATTGAATGCGCTTTCCTTTTCTGCATTATCAGGCATTATTCCGCCGTAACAATTCTTTACAAACGGCACTGTAATAGGCTCAAGACTAAGCGCCGTTCTGCTTTCGGTATACTCCCTCATCTGCTCGGGAGTAAGTGCCTTGCAGCTTTCGTCAAATTTTCTTTCCATATTCAAAGCGTGACGGTTGTAGAGCAGTATAAGCGCTCTGTCGTTGTCGGAAAATCTTACTCTTATCCTGAAAAAGCCCTCGGCAATCTTCGGCGCAAGAACAATCAGCAGTACAGCTAATCCGATTACTGCCACAGCAATAATTGCTGTAAATATTATTGCAAGCGGATCGGTCTGCTCCTCCTGCTCATTTTCAGCAGATCTTGCCGATGTCAGGTCGGCAGGGGTCGGTTCGAAAATAACCCATCCTGCACCCGGAATATAAACCTCGGGATAAGCGTGCGCATTATCGGTATAAATACAGTAAAGACTGCTGCTGTTTTCCTCTTTCTGCATTACAAAGCCCTCAACATAACGCACTGTCAGACCTGCCGCCTTTGCGAGCATTGCATATGCTGTTGCGTAATCGGAGCAAATTCCCCTTTTGCTTTCAAAAAGAAAATATTCGGGAGTATCATTATCCTCGGGCGGCTCATAGTTAAGGTCGTAGACAAAGCCGTTGCTGTAGAAATACCATTCGAGTGCCTGTGCTTTCTGATAATCGTACTCCAGACCAGCTGTAAGCTCATCTGCAAGAGCCTGTATACTTTCGGGGATTTCCATCTGTGAAGCTTCCGCGTATTCCTCTGCATAGGAATGTTGATTATAGAATTCACGGAGGATTTTCTCCTCATCGGAGCCCTGTTCCGAATTACTGTAGGCATACAGAAGAAACCTTCCGTAATCCTCGGAGCTTACGTCGCAGAGTCCTTCTCCGACAAGCTTATCAAACATATCCTCAGTATAATAACGGACGGTATAACTTGCTGTTTCAGGAAGAAAATACAGGTTTGTAAAGATTTCTCCGTCGTCAGTACGGGCGTTGAATGATGTCTGCATACTTGAAAGGCTTGCACCTGTTGCACGGAGAGGTGCAAGGACATACACCGCCGGATAATTCTGCGTATAAATCAGCGAGAAGCTTTCTTTCTCAGTAAGCTCTGCAAGTTTTTCGGCATGCGGATAATATTCAGCAAGCTCAGGATTTTTCGTCAACACAGTTTCAAGCGCGTCACCAAGCTTTTCATAACTCAGCAGCGGTGCTTTATTCTGCCAGTCCTTGCTGCCCATCATCTCCATAGCCTCAATCCAGCCACCCAGCTCATAGTCGTAAACGTCAAAAACCTGAGTTTTCATATAAACAGGTGAATCCGTGCTTACGATATACAGCAGCACGCTTTCGCCTTTTCTCAGCGAATCTGTGTTGCCCGAAACATTTCTGTATTCACCGGTATAGCGGTTTTCCTCTGCGCCGCCAATCTGAAACTTGTCGGTAAGCTCCTTGAATTTTTCGTAATAAGGCGCAACTGACGGCTTCGGAAGAAGCAACGCAAGCAGAATTACCGCAACAGTAAAATCGGTATAAACCACAAGCGTTGACTTGCCTTTCGGCTTTGCACCGCTTGTAAGATTTTTTCTTGCATTGCAGATAAAAATCACGATGTTTACCGCAGAAACTATTGCAGGATAACCGTCAGGCATTGCTGTAACAGTTTTTACCGCAAGTGCAAAGGGAATAAGCGAAATAAGGGTTATTATCGATGAACGGTAAATAACTCTTGTGAAATAATACGCCACAGATGTGAAGAAGAAGCAGACCAGCACCGTAAGCGTAAAAATCAAGTCAAATCTTGTTTCGACAGCCTCCGAGCCTGAGAAGAACCATCTGATGAATTCAATCACTTCCGAAAAGCTGTTTATCGTGAACGAGGGAACAAGTCCCACACAAATCAGTACCGCCGCATAAAGCATTCCGCCGTATTTTTTTGTCCTTATAAACTCAATAAAGAGGATTACCGCCGCTGACATTACCGCACCGAGTATTGTGTACGGGTTGATTATTTCCGAAAGATATATATATGCTACTGCTGACGTGCTTACAGTGCAAAGCACCCACAATACAAGCAGCTCGCCGTATTTCGCAAGCTTTTCGGTCATGGTATTCCTCCTTTCTCTGATTTAAAATGGGGTACAAAACGCGTCAGCGATTTTTGTACCCCACCATATCAATTCTGACTCTTTCCGTTCTTTTTCGTCATAACAAGCATTGTTGCAAGCACGGCAATTACCACCGCCATAATTACAATCACAATCACCACTCCGACGCTGACTCCGTCTGAAGCCGAAGCGTCTGCGGAAGCCTCTGCTGCTTCCTCGGAAGTTGTGACATTTTCATCAGCTGAATCGTCTGCAGCTGCTTCTGTTCCGGAAGCTTCTGTTTCAGCAGCCTTTGTTTCTTCTGCTTCATTTTCCTCAGCAGCGGTTACTGCCGCCTCAGTTTCAGGATATGCTTCCTTGTTGTCTTCGGGAATTTCCGCAGAAAGCGCATACTCACCTGTAAGGTCGGCGGAAATCTTTATGTTGTTCTGCACCCAGCTTCCGAAGCTTTCCTCAGCTTCTTCGTAACAGTGAACTGTTGCACTTACATTTCTGAACACGTCACTGTCAAGCGCAGGTGCTTCTGTACCATAAACGTAAATATCCTTAAGTGCGTTGCAGTCTGCAAAAACGCTCATTCCGATTTTCTTCACGTCAGGACCGATTGAGATTTTTTCAAAACCGCACTTTCCAAAAGTATTTGCATAAATTTCGGTAATACCCCCAGGGATAACAAATTCAGTCAGAGATTTGCAATCCTGAAAAGCACCCTCACCGATATAGGTAATTTTCTCGGAAATCGGAATATCTGTCATTGCTTCGCAGGAAGCAAAAGCATAGTCGCCGATAGTTGTAACTGTTGCAGGCATGTAAACCTTGACAAGCTTTCTGTTGCTTGAAAAAGCATTCTTACCGATTTCAACGGTATTCTTCGGAAGCGTTACAAGAGAAAGCTGATTTCTTGAAGTCAGCGCATTTTCTGGAATAATTCCGTCCTGGGTTTCTGTTTTTGCAAGCTCCAGAATTTCAAGATTAGGGATATTTGTCAGTGCTTTATAGTCAGCCTCGTTCAGAGTACCCTCCAGCACGGCAACATTCTTGATAAAGTTGAAGTCAGTACCGTCAGCGGCTTCGGCAAGTGCCTCGGCAAGCTTGCCTGTTTCGAAGCTTGCCACAGTAACATTTGCCTTGTCCTCTTCGGCATGTGACGCAATCGGAAGAATAATGATACCAAGCAGAAGTGCAATTGCTATGAAAATAACAAATACTCTTGCCGCTGTACTTTTCTTCCTCGAGTACACAGGTTTTTTCGCCATTGAAATTAATCCTCCCTGCTATCATTATGACCTATCGAAAAACGCCCTGCAATCTGAATATCCTGCTGAGTAAACAGCAGCACATCCGTTGTAAGCGGATTTCTTGCTTTTTTATATTCGCTGAGGATAACCGTACCGAGTCCCTCAAGAATATCGTTTGTAATATTTTTCAGCACCAACAGGCTTTCCCTTGACGGTGCAACAACGAGGAATTTTGCTCCGAATTTATTGTAAATGACGCTTCGGAAATCGTTGCACATGATAAACGAGCTGCAGAAAGCGGGAGCGGAGGTCTTTATTTCCAGCGCCTTTATTCCGCCCGTAAGCTCCTCCTCGCTGATTTCCGCACGGGAAAGAATTCTGCACATGTTTCTGTCGGCAACCGAGAAAACGACCTCTCTCGGCACGCCCCATTTCTTGAGCGTTGCCTCATCAAGAAAATGCACGATTTCGTCATCGGGTGTATATGCAACAACCTTTTTGAGCCCGTCCACAAAGTCGGCGCTTATCATAAGCTCGCTTACGTCCTTTTCACGCATTATAAGCAGCCTGAGGAATTCCTGACCGTTTGTAAAGGAAACCATTCTTCCCTTTGTCACAAAGTCAAGCTCAAGCCTTTTGATAAGCCTGTCAAGCTCCTCGTCGGACTGAGTTTTTTCGTAAATTGAACGTGCCTCACCGACATCGATTTTGAAAGCAGCCGTGCCGTTGGAAATCTCATAAACGCTGTCGCTGTCACGGGATGTGATAAAAAAGTGCTGACGCTTCAGCGCATTTTTAAATCCTGCTTCGAATTTGTCACGGCAGAAAATTTCGCCGATTTTTTCAGCAAGCTTCATACGGTACGACCCTCCTTCGAAATTTCAATATACAAATACAGTATAGCACATTTCCGAAAGCTTGTACACACTTTTGTGAATTTTTCATGCAGAAATTTTCATTTCTTTTTTTGGCAATTTGACAAAGTGGTAATTAATAAAAAGCAGAGTTTTATCAGCTTAAAAATTTCGTCCACCTTTGAAAAGGTGGACTATATTTTTCCTTTTTGGTTTTTAGTCCCCGAATGAGATGCCGAGATGTCTTGCTGTTACTACCATCTGGTGTTCTTCTGTTACAAACTTTGTCTTGCCTGCAACCTCATTCAGCGGATTTTCTGTGATTGAATTCTTCACCATTGCTACTGAATAGCCGTACTTCTCTTTCTCGATAAGCTTTGCGGCACGGACGCCAAACTTTGTTGCAAGGACTCTGTCGTACGCTGACGGACTTCCGCCTCTTAACATATGTCCCGGCACACATACTCTTGTTTCAATTCCCGTGCCCTTCTGAATCTGTGCGGCAAGTCGGCTTGTGGCTGTTGTAATGCCTGCTTCCTGACGAAGCTTAGCACGTTCCTTCTTCTTCATCTTTGCTTCTTCGATATCATAAGCACCCTCTGCAAAGGCAACGATTGAGAATGTCTTGCCAGCAGCTGCGCGCTTGTTTAGTGCTTCAATAACCTTTTCGGAGTCGTAAGGAATTTCGGGGATAATAATGATATCAGCACCGCCTGCGATACCCGAATAGAGTGTGAGCCAGCCAGCCTTGTTGCCCATAACCTCTACCATAAGAATTCTGCTGTGGGAAGCGGCTGTTGTATGCAGTCTGTCGATAACATCTGTTGCGATATCAACAGCTGTATGGAAACCAAAAGTTACGTCCGTACCGAAAATATCGTTGTCGATTGTCTTTGGAAGACCGATAACATTCAGACCTTCTTCGGAAAGGAGGTTAGCGGTTTTGTGAGTACCGTTGCCGCCGAGAGTAAGCAGGCAGTCAAGCTTCTGCTTCTTGTAGGTTTCCTTCATGGCCTTGACCTTGTCCACGTTATCCTCGCCGATAACGGACATCATCTTGAACGGCTGACGCTTTGTGCCGAGAATTGTTCCGCCCTGTGTGAGAATACCCGAAAATTCGGACGGGTGCATATCTCTTGCGATGTTGTTGATAAGTCCGTAGTAACCATTCTGGATACCTACGATTTCGACATTATCCTCGCCCATTCTTTCGAAGCACGCCTTTGCTACGCCTCTGATTGTTGCGTTAAGGCCGGGACAGTCGCCGCCGCTTGTAAGGATACCTATTCTTCTCTTAGCCATTTTAATTTCCTCCTTTTTGAAACAAAAGGGACGCACGCTTTTCAGCGGCGCCCCATGAACTTATGCGTTGACATTCATGCCGCACTTCATTGCCATGAATTCTTCAAACTTATCCACAGGCATCGGTCTGCCGAAGAAGTAACCCTGTGCATGGTCACAGCCTGACTCCTTGAGAATTTCGGCCTGACCCACAGTTTCGATACCCTCTGCGATTGTTTCGATTTTCTTGGATTTTGCAATTCTTATAACCGCAGAAACGATTTCTCTGGATATTTCGTCCTCCTCGAGATACATTATAAATGAGCGGTCAAGCTTGAGCAATGTAATCGGGAGCACCTGGATATAGCTCAGTGACGAATAACCCGTACCGAAGTCGTCCATTGAAAGTTTCACACCAAGCTCCTTGATTTCCTTCATCTGCTGGATAGCGTGGTCGATATCCTTCAGTGCAAGGGACTCGGTAAGCTCAACATCAAGCCACTGAGGCTCAAGACCTGTTTCGTTGAGAGCATTCTGGATAACGTCCTTGACGTTTGTCTGATAGAAATCGACAGCTGTAAGGTTGATTGAAACAGTAACAGGCGGGAAGCCCATATCCTGCCATTCCTTGTTCTGGCGGCAGGCTTCATGAAGAACGAAATTGCTTATGTCGGTAATCAGCAGGGAATTTTCCGCAACAGGAATAAACTGATTAGGCGGAATAATTGTACCGTCAGGCTTAATCCAGCGGATAAGAGCCTCCATACCGATAAGTGTACCGTCAGTAAGATTGATTTTCGGCTGGTAATAGAGCACCAGCTCGTTGTTTTCAAGCGCATGTGCAAGCTCGCTTTCAAGAGCATTGCCTGCAAGGATTTTTTCGTGCACGTTATTGTCGTAGCGGATAATATCGCCCTTTGTTCCGTCGGACATACTGAGTGAGAACTCGGCATGGTCGAGGATTGCGGCAAAGTCATCGCCGCCGTCGGACATCTTGCAGTAGCCTGCTGAACAGGTTACTGTCTGGTGCATCAGGAAATCTGCGCAGACCTCCTGCAGTCTGTTCTGTATCTGCTTGACAAGTCTGACAGGGAGCGTTTCATCACCCGTATCGTGAACAAGCATTGCAAAGTTGTCGCCGCCTATTCGTGCGCCGAAACCGCCCTTGGAAAGAGCCTCCTTGACAATTCCGCCGAACTCATTGAGGAGCTTGTTGCCGTTGAGGTAGCCGCAGGTATCGTTGATGATATGGAAGTTATCGATATCAAGGACAATAACCCAGTAGCTCTGATTTACTTCGTTGTAGCACTCAAAGGTTTCCTGACCTATCTGCATGAACTTGTTTCTGTTGTAAATCTGGGTAACATCATCGATGTACGCCATTTTTTCGATAAGTACGTCCTTCTCCTTTTCTCTGGTGATATCCAGAACCGCACCGCCTATATCTGCAAGGACACGGTTCTTGCCGGGGTTGACCTTATAGCGGAACTGGAACCAGTGATAGGTATTGTCAGCAGCGAGCATGCGGAATTCCGTGCTGTGAGTTGTATTGTCGCCGCTTCGTGTACTTGTCATTGTTCCCTCAAGGGCGTCGTAAATCATGACATCCTCGGGATGAAATCTTGCTCTGAAAACGCCCGGAGAAATCACTTCGGAATTTATGCCCAGCATTTTCTGCAACTGTTCGGAAATATGGTAATTGCTTGCACCTGACTCCTTGAGCATCAGACCGATTTCGGAAAGCTCCATTGAGAACTTGTAGCGTTTTTCCGAATCAGCAAGGTTTTTCGAATACTGGATAAGGTCTTCTTTCATTTTAACTGTTTCGGAAAGGTCAAGACCGATTGAAAGCAGGAGATATTTCTTGTTCTTTCTGTAAGTGCTCACGCTGACGATTGAAGTGTTCCACACTGTGCAGACCTTTGCTCCGCCTTTTGCGGTAACATAGAATTCCTCGTCACGGTTATTGACAATAGCCTGCAGGCTTGGAGCGAAAGCGTCCTCAGGGAGAACTTTCTGCAGGGTTCTGATATCGGACAAATCCTCCGAGGTGTAGCCAAGTAATTTAGTAAGCTCGCTGTTTACCTCAACATAATGGAAGTCAGCGTCCCACAAAACAGCCATGGCATTTATGCTGTGCATGATATTCGAAATATTTTCTCTTTCACGGACAATTCTTTCACGCTCATAATTCAGCATTACTACAACGAGGATTACAGCTGAAACGGCAGCAACCGCCGCAAAACTTATCATTATGACATTGGTATAGGCGGGAATTCTCAGCGCAATATTGAGTACAGTAAATAATGCTGCAATGTAAGCGGAAGTGAGTATAATAATTTTGGAGAGTTTATGCACTGCAAATCCCCCTTTCTGTAAAAATAAAGACACTGATGACATTTTATTTAGTATATAATTACAATTACATTATACAAAATCAAGCTATTTTTGTCAATAATTATAAAGACTAAACACTGAATTTAAGCGAAAATTTCACAAAGCCGACACATTTAAATGTTAAAATATATAAAGCAGATATCGAATTATAAGGAATTTTGACGAATACATATTTTTAACAGGGAAAGGACGATGCGCTGTGCCGAAAATTCTTATTGTCGACGATGAAAAAATGATACGAAATGTTGTTAAGGAATATGCTGAATTTGAAGGATACGAAACTGCCGAAGCGGAAAACGGAATGGAAGCTGTTGAGCTTTGCCGCAAGGAGGATTTCGATATTATCATTATGGATATTATGATGCCCCGCCTTGATGGTTACTCCGCTGTAAAGGAAATCCGCAAAATCAAGCAGATACCAGTTATTATGCTTTCCGCAAGAGGCGAGGAATATGACAAGCTTTTCGGCTTTGAAATCGGCGTTGACGATTATGTTGTAAAGCCGTTTTCCCCTAAGGAGCTGCTTGCAAGAATCAAAGCCGTGCTGAAAAGAGGCGGAATCGGCGATGAAACAAAGATTGAAAAAATCCGTTTTGAGGGACTTGAAATAAACATCACGGGCAGAGAGGTTACCATTGACGGACAGGCTGCTCAGCTTACTCCGAAGGAATACGACCTGCTCTTCTATCTTGTGCGCAACAAGGGTATTGCTCTTTCCCGTGAAAAGCTCCTTGAGGAAGTATGGGGCTATGATTTCTACGGCGACGACCGTACTGTCGACACCCATATAAAAATGCTCCGAAGCTCTCTCGGTGAATACAGAAAATTCATTGTAACCCTCCGTGGAATGGGCTACAAATTCGAGGCATAATGCGGAAAGGGTTTCACATTGAGAAATAATCTGAAAAGCATCCGCAACACGGTATGGATTTATTTTGCAATCTTTATCAGCAGTATTCTTTTCCTGCTGTGGTTCAGCTTCGGTATTTCCCTTGAATCGACCTACAAGCGCACCAAAATACAGAACATCTTTGACATTGCAAACTATATCCTCACGGGCTGGAGCGCTGATGAATTCACAGTTGAAAGCCTTGACCGTATTGCCTACGACAACAATATGTGCATTCTTATTCAGGATTCATTCGGCAACCCCGTTTATTCATATGACATGATGGCAAACAACTGCCTTATTCACGGTACTTTCGGAGCAGAGCTCTACAAGTACCGTGCAAATGCACTGAGCAGCACGGCAGGAATTTACTACTCCGAGGTAAATAACCCCCGCTTCAACAATGCGACAATGCTCTTTGTAATGGTTCTCGGGGATCGTGAAAAGCCAAGCGGCTACATCTTTCTGAACACCTCCCTTGAGCCTCTTGACTCAACAAAGGATATCATTTTCCGTCAGATTTTCTGGATAAGCATCATGCTGCTTATCCTCGGTCTTGGTATTTCATACTTCCTTGCGCGTCTTATCGAAACACCAATCGGACGAATTACCAAATCTGCAAAGGTTATGGGGCAAGGTGATTACACCGTGCAGTTTGATGGCAGAGGCTACACCGAAACGGAGCTTCTTGCGGAAACCCTTAACCACGCTGCTGAGGAAATTTCAAAGGTTGACACGCTTCAGCGCGACCTTATCGCAAACATTTCCCACGACCTGCGTACTCCGCTTACAATGGTGAAGGCTTACGCTGAAATGATACGCGACCTGTCGGGTGACAACCCCGTAAAGCGTGAGGAGCACGTCGGAATAATTATTGAGGAAAGCGACAGACTTGCGGCACTTGTAAACGACATCCTCGACCTGTCAAAGCTTGAAAGCGGCACGGCGGGAATTGAGAAATCCACATTCTCCATCACAAGAAAAATCCATGATATCATGAGCCGTTACACGCTGCTTGTGGAGCAGAAAGGCTACAGCTTCCACCTGAGTACCGAAAGGAATTTTGAAATTGAAGCTGACATCATCAAAATTGAACAGGTACTGTACAATCTTATAAACAACGCTGTGAATTACACGGGTGAAAACAAAACCGTATACATCACCCAGCTTATAAAGGACGAAACTACTGCACGGATTGAAATTACCGACACGGGCAAGGGCATTGAGCCTGAGCTGCTGCCGCTGATTTTCGACAGGTACTACCGTGCTGAAAAGAGCCGCCGTGAAGTAATCGGCACGGGTCTTGGCTTGTCAATTGTAAAACAGATTTTAAAGCAGCATAACTTCAAATTCGGCGTACGCTCCGAGCTTAACGTGGGAAGCACATTCTGGTTTGAAGTAAAGGGCAGGGTTACCGGAGATTATAACGAGGAGGGACAGGACAATGACTAAAAAGGAACGTGCAATGCTTGCTGTATCGGGACTTGAAGCAATTTACCCCGACGCAAAATGTTTGCTTGTCTACAGCCATCCTTATGAGCTTATGATTGCAGGACGTCTTTCTGCACAGTGCACCGACGCAAGGGTCAACATTGTCACAAAAGAACTTTTTGCCAAGTACCCAACCCTTGAAGCCTTTGCTGAGGCTGATATTGCAGATGTGGAGGAAATCGTGAAGCCATGCGGTCTGTACAAGACAAAGGCAAAAAGCATTGTTGAAGCCTGCAGACGTCTGCTTTATGACTTCGGCGGCGAGCTTCCGAAAACAATTGACGAGCTTACCACTCTTTCGGGTATAGGCAGAAAGACAGCCAATCTCATTATGGGAGATGTGCACGGCCTGCCTGCGATTGTTACCGATACGCACTGCATACGCATTACGGGCAGACTGGGACTTACCAAGGAAACTGACCCGAAAAAGGTTGAGCAGGATTTGCTGAAAATCATACCTGCGGAAAAGGGCAGTGACTTCTGCCACAGAATTGTTGTTTTCGGACGTGACTTTTGCACGGCGAGAAATCCGAAGTGCGGAAGCTGTCCGCTTAAAGAGCATCTTGACGGGTACAAATGCAAATTAAATTAGAAATGAGAAAAGTGGAATGAGAAATCAATTCCACTTTCCTCATTCCAAATTTCACATTTTCAATAGGGGTAAAACAAAATGAACAAGTACGGGGTATTAAGTGAATATTTCGGGCATACCGAATTCCGTCAGGGTCAGGAGGAGCTTATCGACAGCATTCTTTCGGGTCGTGACGTGCTCGGAATTATGCCTACGGGCGCAGGAAAATCGGTTTGCTACCAGGTTCCTGCGCTTCTTTTTGATGGAATAACAATCGTTGTTTCTCCGCTTATTTCCCTTATGTCCGACCAGGTCGGCGCACTTGTCCAGTCGGGTGTCAGGGCGGCTTACATAAACAGCTCCCTTACCCTGCCCCAGTACAGGGAGGTTTTCCGACGTGCACGAATGGGAATGTACAAAATCATTTATGTTGCACCCGAAAGACTTACCACGGACGAGTTCATTTCCTTTGCGGAAAGTATGAAAATTTCAATGGTAACCGTTGACGAGGCGCACTGCGTTTCACAGTGGGGACAGGACTTCCGGCCAAGCTATCTGAAAATTGTTGAGTTTATTGAGCGGCTTTCCTACCGTCCCGTCGTAAGCGCATTTACCGCAACAGCTACGGCTGAGGTAAAGGAAGACATAAGCAACATTTTACGGTTGAACAACCCGTTTACCGTTACCACAGGCTTTGACAGAAAAAATCTGTACTTCGGGGTGCGTCACCCGAAAGACAAATACACCGAGCTGAAACAAATCCTTGACGAAAACAACGGCAAAAGCGGCGTTGTATACTGCATAACAAGAAAAACCGTTGAGGAAGTCTGCGAAAAACTTTGCGAGGACGGCTACTCCGCAACACGCTATCACGCAGGTCTGCCTGACGAGGAAAGACGTGCAAATCAGGAGGATTTCATCTGCGACAAGAGCACGGTTATGGTTGCCACAAACGCTTTCGGAATGGGCATTGACAAGTCCAATGTTTCGTTTGTTGTTCATTACAACATGCCGAAAAATATCGAGGGCTACTATCAGGAGGCAGGACGTGCGGGACGTGACGGCGAGCCTGCCCAGTGCGTACTTCTTTACAGCGGTCAGGACGTGCGTACAAACCGTTTCCTTATCGAAAAGGGCAACGAGGAAAACACCGACATGACCGAGGAAATGCGTGCGGCTGTTCAGCAAAAAGATTTGGAGCGGCTTAAAGCTATGACTTTTTACTGCAACACTACGGGTTGTCTGCGTGAGTATATTCTGCGTTATTTCGGGGAGCACTCACCTGCATACTGCGGAAATTGTTCAGCCTGCAACACGAACTTTGAAACCGTCGACGTTACAACCGAAGCACAGAAAATCGTGTCCTGCGTTTACCGTGTGCAGAACTGCGGAAGAAGCTTCGGGCGGAAGCTGATTGCTGACATTTTAAAGGGCAGTGCCAACAAGCGCATCACTCAGTTCGGGCTTGACAAACTGCCCACCTACGGAATTATGCCTGATTTTACGCAGGTGAAAATTGTAAAGATTATGGATTACCTTATCGAAAACGGCTGGCTTGCAGTGGAGGGTGAATTTTCCGTTGTTGCAACAACTCCAAAGTCGACAGAGATTGTCCGTGACAGAATAAAGGTTGAAATGAAGCTTGAAAAGGAGCAGGAAACTGCCGTTTCAATCAGGACGTCAACGGTGGATTACGGCGTGGATATGGGACTTTTTGCGGAACTGAAAAAGCTGAGAAGCAGCTTTGCTGCAGAACTTCACGTTCCTGCATACATAATTTTTGCAGATGCGGCGCTTAAGGATATGTGCAGGAAGCTTCCCGAAAGTCAGGCGGAATTTCTTGCCGTTGCAGGCGTCGGAAAACGGAAAGCGGAAAGCTATGGTGAGGCGTTCTGTACCCTTATTTCGAATTACATCGAGGCGCACCCCAATATGAAGCGTACCGCCGTTACAAAGCCTGTCTACACCGAAAGCGCAGGTCAGCCCTGGACGGACGAGGAGGACTCCATGCTGGAAATCGAAATGGAAGAAGGTCTTACCGTCAAGCAGATAAGCGACAACCATAAACGTTCCCTCGGCGCAATCCGTGCGAGAATAAAGAAGCTCGGGCTGGAGGAAAATTGAAATAAATTTTAATTTATGTATAACCCCAAAACACAAGGGGATAATAAATAGTAAAGATTATCCTCAGAACCCTTGACAACTTGACAAATTTAGTGTATTATGGTATATGGCGGAAATTTGGAATTATTATATCTCATGTTCCGTTTAACATAATTTTTATCGAAAAGAGTTGTTTTTATATGAGAAAAACCAAGATTGTATGTACTATCGGTCCTGCGACAGATGATGACAATATTCTTCGTCAGATGATGCTCGCGGGAATGAATGTTGCCCGCTTCAACTTCTCACACGGTGACTACGAAATGCACGAAAGACGCTTCAAGCAGGTTGTAAGACTTCGTGATGAACTGGGACTGCCGATTGCTACAATGCTTGATACAAGAGGCCCTGAAATCCGTCTGGGCAAATTCGTTGACGACAAGCCTGTTGAAATTTTTGACGGCGATACTTTTACCCTCACAACTGATGAAATGCTCTGCACTGCTGAACGTGCTTCAATTACTTTCAAGGGGCTTCCCGGGGACGTTTCTGTCGGCACAAAAATTCTCATCAATGACGGTGCTGTCGAGCTTGTTGCTGAAAAAATTACTGCAACTGATATTGTCTGCAAGGTGCTGACAGGCGGTATTCTTTCCAACAACAAGGGTATCAATGTTCCTGGAATTGAACTTTCAATGCCTTACCTCTCCGAGCGTGATATGAGCGACCTTGAATTCGGCTCAAAGATGGGTTACGATTTTATTGCCGCTTCCTTTGTGCGCACATCTGCTGACATCAATTACCTGAAAAAATTCACAAAGAGCCTCGGCTGGACAACCCCGAGAATTATTGCTAAAATCGAAAACATCGACGGCGTGAACAACATTGACGAAATCATCGAAGCTTCTGACGGTATCATGGTTGCCCGCGGCGATATGGGCGTTGAAATTCCTTTTGAGCAGATTCCCGCAATCCAGAAGGACATCATTGAAAAGGGCTACCTCGAAGGCAAGCAGGTTATCACAGCTACACAGATGCTTGAGTCAATGATTACAAATCCAAGACCTACACGTGCTGAAATTACCGACGTTGCAAACGCAATCTACGACGGCACTTCCGCTATCATGCTTTCAGGCGAAACCGCCGCAGGCAAACATCCTATTGAAGCTGTCCGCACAATGGCGCTTATTGCTGAAACAACTGAAAAGGACATCAACTACATCCACAGACTTTCAAAGCGTCCTGTTTCCATTGAAAAGAACCAGACAAACGCTATCTCCCATGCCGCAGTTACAACCGCACATGACATCGGCGCAAAGGCTGTAATCACGGTTACAAAGTCAGGCTCAACAGCAAGACACCTTTCAAAGTTCCGTCCGTCATGTATGATTATCGGCTGTACACCTAATGAAACCGTGCTCCGTCAGATGAATATGAGCTGGGGCGTGCTCCCTGTTCTTATGGACGAAAAGAGCAACACAGACGAGCTTTTTGACAGCGCAATCAAGGCTTCCGAAGACGCAGGCTACATCGCAAAGGACGACGTTGTGGTGCTTACCGCAGGTATTCCTCTCGGTATCGCAGGAACAACAAATATGCTGAAGGTTTCTTCCGTAGAATAAAAATTTATCCCCGAGATTGCTCTCGGGGATTTTTTTGTTATTGGGAATTCGCAGATTTGTCGTATATTTCGGGGTCAACGGAACGAGGAAGAAGATTAGCTGACAATATTGTTTTTTCATAAGCAGTAAAACTGCAAGTGTAGTTTTCCCCGTTTATTTCAACAATTCCACTGTAAATGCAACTGGGTGCTTCACGCTTTGCTCCGATATAGATTTTCGGCACATTGGAAAAATCCTGTTTGAAAGAAATACCACATACACTTCCTGAAATAGGCAGTTCATCAAGTTCTGTAAACATCCACGAAGTCATAAATGCTTCTTCGGGTGCTTGGTCTTTAGTTCTTGTTGCACCAACCATAGCAATCTCTCTACCCTTGTACATAAGCAAATATGTATCTCTCAAATAGTCTTTGTTGGAATAAAAATCCTCTCCCATATCATATTCAAATAGTGTAATATCCTCGCTGAAATCCGAAATCTTTGCATTGGCAGGATATTTGTCATTGCCAATAACAATGCAGTCATCTTCAAAAAGCATATTCCAGTCAACATCTCTCGGCTCACCCGAAAGTTCGGGGATTTCAGGCATATCATCAAAATCATCATAGGGAACATACTCAACAAGTGAAGCATTTTCGATAACGTTGTCAAAATTAAAATTCATACAGAAAACAGCATTGATTTCTTCCCAGAAAATAGCCGTTGTTCCGATATCGGTTATATAAAGCAGATTATCTGTATCATAAGCACCAACAATATCAGTAGTAAAAGTCGGTTCACCGAATTTCTCAGTTATTTTATCTCTGTCATTTGAAAATTCAATGCCGTCAAAGTTCCATTTGCACTGATTTGACATTGCGATAAGACCTACAATAATCCCATATTTTTCATCAGCACCATCCTTGCATATAATATTGACGGTTGCACAAAGCTCATCTTCACAGAAAAGTTCACCGTTATAGTGATTGAACCCGATATCATCGTACTCAGTTTTGCTTGACTTGTCATATTTGACTTCAAACCCCTTAGGAAGTGCGTCAATCATTAAAGGCAATGCAAAACGGCTGTTGTTTATACGGATATTGCGAACAGCTTCTTCAAGCTTCTCTGAATATTCACCTGTCAAAACCTCAGGAATGACATTATCGTCAACATATTCGGATAACATTTCATCTACAAGCTTCTGCCCCACTTCATCTTTAGGAATAAACTCCCCATCAATCTGAATTTCTTCCTCTGCTGCCTTCGCTGCTGTAACCTCTACGGATGTTATAACAGCAGTTGTTTCCGAAGCCGTAGTTTCAACGCTTGCTTCCTCTTTTCCGCAGGCTGTGAGAAGCATTGCGGATAATAGAATTACCGAAATCAATCTTTTCATTCTGTACTCCTTTACTGTATCAGCGTGATGTTTGCAAAGCAATTATACCATACAGCAAAGAAATATGCAAGAATATTTATCGGACGATAAGTTCAAACAACTCCTCAGGGGTGATTTCCAGATTGTCGGGGATTGAAAACATCATGGTGCACACAAGGTTCCCGTCCATCAATACGTAGTAAATCCTGTTGCTTTCGGTGAAATAATAAGCCTTTTCAAAGCGTGTGCCCGTAACGTCCAGCGGATATCTCTCCTTTGAGTCTGTTCCATAGAAAAAGATTTTGTACTGCATACAATCATCATATCCGTTTTCAGCAAGCCACTGATTTTCAAATTCGGTATGCGTGCCGAAAAGGACTATTCTTTCGCCGTACTCCTGACCCTCAGGTATATATGCGGCTGACTGCTTGTATTCATAATGCGGATTGAAAATTGACGATGTCCTTTCAATAGTGCTGAATTTAACTCCCTTGCGCAGGTCCTGCTTGTTTTCGGGGTTGATATATTTATCGGCAAGCTCATCTGTTTCAAGATAGACAATGCGCTCTGAACCAAAAACTTCGTCAAGCGTTATAACCTGCTGCGGAATATTGTCAATCTCTCTTTCGGTAATGCTTGCAACGCTGTGTCTGAAGCCAAGCAGAAGCACAAGCGAAAATACTGATGCTATAGTTAATGCTGCAAATATTATTTTTGCGGCATTGTTGAAAACAACAGCCCTGTTTGCGGATTTTCCGTTTTCAATTGAGCCTGCGATAAACTTTCCTGCCTCTGTATAATCATGCAGAAAAAAGCCAACCATCGACAGCATCAGGAAGAACAATATCAGGTTTCCGACTATTGCTGAATCAGGAAGTCCGATGTCCATATAACCTGCCGCCATTGACCCGATAATACCCATGCTTACAAAATCAAACAATATAAACGGACATAATATACACAGCAGGATTATTATGTAGCCATAAATCACCAGCCACATTGCCGTTCTGTTGAATTTCTGTATAACATGCGCATATTCAGACTGGTCGGTATGAATAGGAACAGCGTTTTCGTCCTCGGACATGTATACATTGAAATCGCCGCCTCTTGCTGTACATCTCCAACCGCTTTCCTCATAGATACGACGAAGCTTTTTTCCCGGTCGGAACATTGACGCTTCAATACAGTATCTTACCTTTTTCGGCTCGCCCTTTCGGAAATACGCAAGACCCAGACCGTGCTTTGTTATGAACTCGCCCTTTTCCGCATACTCCGCAAGTCGTTTTTCGTCAGCGGCAGGCTCATATTTGTTGATGCGCATAAATCTGATACTCATAGTGTCACTCCTTATTGAACTCGTTTATGTTCTCAAAAATTGTTTCGGGGGTCAGTCCACTTTCGGGAGCAATTGATATATCAATTGTCTGCACTGAATTGCCCTTCAGCAGTACCATATACAGACTATTATCACTTATGAAATATTCTGCTTTTTCATAAGGCGTTCCCTCGGCAGAAAGCTGAACTCTGTCTGGTCTGCCTGCAAAGAAGTACCATTCATATTCCATAAATTCCTCTGCACCCTGCTTTGCAAGCCAGTTATTCCTGAACTCGGTGTATGTGCTGTGCATACTGATTTTTCTGCCCTTTTCCCTGCCCTCGGGAATATATGAAATATGCTGCCAGTAATCATAGTGGCAATCGGAAAAAACTGACGTTCTGGAAAATGACGTCGGCTGAAAAGCCTTGATATTGCCTTCCCAGAGCTCAGGGTCAATATATTTTTCAGCAGCTTCATCCGTCTGGATAAATTCAATGTTTTCAGTGTAAATTTCGTCAATGGCCGCAACGCTTCCGGGAAGCTCCGAAGACGGGATTTTCTCACTTGAATTATCAATGGAAACATAGGCATAGAACCCTATCATTGCTATATTGATAACAAAAAGAGAAATTAATATCCCTGTCATCAGGTTGTTCCGACGTACTGCCTTGTCTGCGTCGGCTTTGTTTTCTATACAGCCTGTTACAAACCGTCCTGCCCTGATGACGAAGAACAGATATATCAGAAGCAAAGGAAACATAAATAATGCAACAAAAACCGAAAACTCCAGAAACATTCTCTGAAACCCATACGTCAATGGCAAAGTAAAAATAATTGTGCGAACTTCTCCAAGGGTTATCATCGGGAAAAATATAATCGGCATAAGCACGTCAAACGCAACCAGTAAATACATAAATAGCAGCACTGCCAGATATATCGTATGCTCTTTCTTTACAATGTGCGCAAACTCGGAACGCTCCGTGTGAAGCGGAACAGCGTTTTCATCATCGGACATATAAACACAGAAATCTTCGCCCCTTGCTTCGTATTTCCAGCCGCACTCCGCATAGACATTGCGTTTCTTTTTATTCGGTAAAAAGAACGAAGGCTCTATGCAGTATTTTACCTTTTGGGGATTGCCCTTTCTGAAAAATCCCAGAAACAGAAAATGCCGTTTCAGAAACTCACCCTTCGCCGCCATTTCTTCAAGCCTTTTTTCATCAGCGGCAGGCTCGTACTTGTTGATACGCATAAATTTAATGCCCATAATAATGTTCACCCCTTATTTGTCAATGATTGCACCGTCTGAAACCATTGCTTTAAGACGGTCGTATTCCTCTTTCAGAGCTGATTTTCCGATATCGGTTATTGCGTAGGTTTTTCTTCTTCCGTCGTCCTCGGCAATAAGGATAAGTCCGTCCTTCTGCATTCGGGTAAGCACCCCGTAAAGCGTACCGGGTCCCATTGAAACACGCCCTCCCGATATTTCGGAAATTGCATTCATAAGTCTGTAGCCGTGCCCGGGATTCATAAGTGCAAGCAGCACATAGTACATTGCCTCGGTCATTGGTCCTCCGTTATATGGCATATTGTTGTCCTCCTGACTATTATGTGATACGATATTATGTGTTGCGATATTTCGTGTCACGATATATCGTGTGACATAATAGTATCATACAAAAAATCATTTGTCAATACCTTTTTTCAAAAAAATAAGCAGACATCTGATATGCCGTGCTGCTAAAATATCATTTACATTTGAGGATTATTGTGTTATAATTCAAGTAACAGCTTCATGAAAGGATTGTTTTTATGAAAATAAGATTTTACAACGCTAACCTGCTGACCGAGGCAGGAAATGATATTTTCTGTGGTGAAGTGCACACTGACGGGGACAAAATCACTTACGTCGGCACTGAGAAAAAAGACGGACAGTTTGACCGTGAGATAAACCTCGGCGGCAACCTGATTATGCCCTCTTTCAAGAATGCACACACTCACTCTGCTATGACTTTTCTCCGCTCCTATGCGGACGACCTGCCCCTTAACGACTGGCTTTTCAAGCAGGTTTTCCCGATGGAAGACAAGCTTACTCCCGATGATGTTTACGAGCTGACCAAACTTGCGGCTCTCGAATATTTCGCAGGCGGTACAACGGCGGCTTTCGATATGTATTTCTTCCCTGACTCCATTGCTCAGGCGGCAATTGACACTGGTCTGCGCCTTGTACTGTGCGGTGCGGTTTCGGGCGGTGACAATCAGGCTGACTACGACTCTGCCTTGTCACGTCTTGAGGATTATGTTGTACGCTTCAACAGCCTTAATCCGCTGGTTTCCTTCAAGATGGGATTTCACGCTGAATACACAACTCACATTTCCATACTCAAGGGAATTGCTGAGCTTGCTAAAAAATACAAGCAGCCTCTTTACACCCACAACAGCGAAACCGCTAACGAGGTGCAGGGCTGCATAGAAAGACACGGTATGACTCCTACCGCACTTATGGAAAGTCTCGGTATGTTTGAGTACGGCGGCGGCGGTTTCCACTGCGTGCATATGACCGATGAGGACTTGAACATCTTCAAGAAACGTGGTCTTTACGTTGTGACAAATCCTTGCTCCAACTGCAAGCTTGCAAGCGGAATTGCACCACTTGCGAAGATGAACGAAATGGGTATCAACCTTGCAATCGGTACGGACGGTCCTGCCAGCAACAACGCTCTTGATATGTTCCGTGAGATGTATCTTGCTTCCGTGCTTCAGAAGGTTCGTGAGAATGACGCTTCCGCAATGCCTGCGGGTGCTGTGCTCCGTGCAACAACAAGCGGCGGTGCACTTGCTATGGGGCTTAATGACTGCGTGACACTTTCCGAGGGCAGCAAGGCTGATATGGTTATAATTGATATGAACAGACCGAATATGCAGCCTGTAAACAACGTGCAGAAAAACCTTGTCTTTGCAGGCACACGCGATAACGTGAAGATGACCGTTGCAAACGGCGTGATTGTTTACGAGGACGGCAAGTTCCCGACACTTGACGCTGAAAAGATTTACGCTAAGGCTAATGAGATTATGGCAATCAAAAAATCAATGTAAATATAAGGAGAAATGATTATGAGTATTCTGGTTTTAGGCGGAGCAGGCTACATCGGCTCCCACACTGCACTTGAACTTGTAAAGGCAGGTCACGACGTTGTTATTGCTGACAGCCTTGTAACAGGCTACAGAAGTGCTGTTCCCGAAAAGGCACGCTTCTATCAGGGCGACCTCCGTGATTTTGACTTCCTTGACAAGCTTTTTCAGCAGGAAAAAATCGACGCTGTAATTCACTTTGCGGCATACTCACTCGTTGGCGAGAGCGTTACAAATCCACTGAAATATTATGACAACAACCTCTACGGCACCAAGGTACTCCTTGAAGCAATGGTGAAGAACAACGTGGGCAAAATCGTATTCTCCTCAACAGCCGCTACATACGGCGAGCCTGAGAATATCCCAATTCTCGAAAGCGACAGGACCTGCCCCACAAATCCATACGGCGAAACAAAGCTTGCTATGGAGAAGATGTTCAAGTGGACAGCCGAAGCACACGGTCTGAGATACGTTTCACTTCGTTACTTCAACGCTTGCGGTGCTGATGAAAGCGGCACAATCGGCGAGGCACACAACCCCGAAAGCCACCTCATTCCGCTTATTCTGCAAGTGCCCAACGGCAAGCGTGAAACAATTTCTATTTATGGAACTGACTACGATACACCTGACGGAACCTGTATCCGTGACTATATCCACGTTACCGACCTTGCACAGGCTCATATTCTTGCTGTGCAGTATCTCAACAACGGTGGCGAAAGCGATATTTTCAATCTCGGCAACGGCGTAGGTTATTCAGTCCGTGAGGTAATCGAAACTGCGAGAAAAGTTACTGGTCACCCAATTCCTGCAACAGAAACTCCACGCCGTGCAGGTGACCCTGCAAGACTTGTTGCGTCCAGCGAAAAGGCAAAGAAAATCCTCGGCTGGAAGCCTGTTCACGACAGCCTTGAAGAAATCATTGCAAGTGCATGGAACTGGCACAAAAATCACCCAAATGGTTACGATGAAAAATAGGGGGCAGAAGTATGATTTGCAATGCCGTGCAGAAGCTTATTGACTATGCTGTAAAAAATGGGCTCATCACAAGCGACGATATTTACGTTGTCCGCAATCAGCTTATGGAAGCGTTGAAGCTTTCCGATTGGGAGGAGAATCTGTCAGAATATAGTGGTGAAACCGTTGACGAAATCCTTGCTCCGTTGGTAGAGTACGCTTGCGAAAAAGGGATAATCAACGACACGGCAAACTCCCGTGACTTGTTTGACACAAAGCTTATGGGTATTCTTA
>JAZUSM010000030.1:0-15609 GCA_045606725.1 Oscillospiraceae bacterium
GATGGGCGAGGGTGACCTGCCTATTGCTGAAATGCTTGCAGCACTTCAGAAGATTGAATATGACGGTTACGTTTCCCTTGAATGGGTAAAGAGATGGTCAAGAGATTTGTATGCGGCAGGTATCGTATTCCCGCAGTTTGCGAAGTATATGAAGCCATATCTCCGTGCAAAGAAGCACAAGCTTCAGATTGACTCCCGCGGCACAGGCTACTACCCATGGCCAAAGGAAACAATCATTGATGAAACATTCCCTGACGTACTGGACAGAATATGTGAGGAATTCCCTAACCAGTACGCTTTCAGATACACTGAGCTTGATTACACAAGAACTTACCCTGAATTCCGTGATGACGTAAGACGCTTTGCAAAGTCACTTGTTGCCATGGGTGTAAAGAAGGGCGACCACGTTGCTATCTGGGCAACAAACGTACCTGCGTGGTACATCACTTTCTGGGCTTGTACAACTATCGGTGCTGTTCTTGTTACAGTAAACACAGCTTACAAGATTCACGAGGCTGAATACCTCCTGCACCAGTCCGATACACATACACTTGTTATGGTAGACGGCTACAAGGATTCCGACTACGTTGGAATTATGAAGGAACTCTGCCCTGAGCTCAAGACCTGCAAGCCTGGTGAACTCAACTCCAAGAGATTGCCTTTCCTCAAGAACATTGTTACAACAGATTCCAAGCAGGACGGCTGCTTCACATGGGACGAGGCTATGGCTCTTGCTGACAATGTTTCCGACGAAAAGATTGATGCAATGCGTGCAAAGCTTGACAAGCACGACGTTGTAAATATGCAGTACACATCAGGTACAACAGGCTTCCCTAAGGGCGTAATGCTCACACACTACAACGTTGTAAACAACGGTAAGGCTATCGGCGACTGCATGGACCTTTCCACAAACGACAGAATGATGATTCAGGTTCCTATGTTCCACTGCTTCGGTATGGTACTTGCTATGACTGCAAGCGTTACCCACGGTGTAACAATGTCACCAATCCCTGCGTTCTCTCCAAGAAAGGGTCTTGCTTGTATCAATAAGGAAAAGATTACCGCTTTCCACGGCGTACCGACAATGTTTATCGCTATGCTCGGTCACGAGGACTTCGACAAGACAGACTTCTCAAATATGAGAACAGGTATTATGGCAGGTTCACCTTGTCCAATCAAGACTATGCAGGAAGTTATCGAAAAGATGCATATGCCTGAAATCTGTATCACTTACGGTCAGACAGAGGCTTCTCCTGCTACAACAATGTCCAAGACAACTGACAGCATTGAAACACGTGTAAATACTGTCGGCGGACCAATCTTCGGTGTAGAGTGCAAGATTGTTGACCCTGAAACAGGCGAGGAGCTCGGCGACAATATGGACGGCGAATTCTGCGCAAGAGGCTACAATATCATGAAGGGCTACTACAAGATGCCTGAGGCTACTGCTGCGGCTATCGACGAGGAAGGCTGGCTCCACTCTGGCGACCTTGCAAGACGTACACCTGAGGGATATTTCAAGATTACAGGCCGTATCAAGGATATGATTATCCGTGGCGGTGAAAATATCTACCCTAAGGAAATCGAAGAATTCTTCTACACAAATCCTAAGGTCAAGGACGTTCAGGTTATCGGTGTTCCTGACAAGGCTTACGGTGAGGAAATCATGGCTTGTATCGTTCTCAAGCCCGGTGAGGAGGCTACTGTTGAGGAAATGAAGCAGTATGCTCTCGAAAGACTTGCAAAGCACAAGGTACCGAGATACATCGCTTTCGTTGAGGGCTTCCCGATGAATGCGGCAGGTAAAATCCTCAAGTACAAGATGCGTGAGTGGGCTGTTGATTATCTCGACCTCCACGATGCAAGCAAGATTGTTACAGCATAATACAAATCCGCTTCCGATATTTCGGAGGCGGATTTTTTGTAATCATTCGGTGAAAATTGTGATGAATTGTAACTGTTCTGATGTTTTTCTTTTATCTGCCTTTTTTCATTCTTTCATAATTCCAACACATTTGCCATGTATAATAAAGCCATAGTCAAAAACAAGATATCAACTCAATTTTCATATAACCTCTCCTTTAATTAAACCCCGAGGCCTATGCTTCGGGAGAGTATTATGGCTGCTCCGGACAAAAAATAACGGAGTACGCTTTGACTATATCAGCTGTCCACGCACCTGCGGAATACTGCACAGAAAAGTGGGCGGCATCCAATTACTCCTGTAAGGTACACCTCCCTTGCAGTTATACATATAAAAGCTTTCGTAACTGAGTTGCGGAAGCTTTATTTTTGCATCATTTGTGAAATATGCACAAAAATAATTTAAAATATTGAATTTGATTGATTTATATGATAATTTGTGTTATAATGCAATTACACAATAATTTTGATGGGAGATGTTTTTATGACCTTTAATCACGGCGCACAGACTATCACTACATATGCAGGAAAGAAAATTATTAAATCTGCGGCTGTAGGTGCAACAACTGTTGAGGAAGTAAACTGGCTCATCGACAAGCTTATTTCCCTTTCTGCACCATGGAAGAATTCAGGCTGGGCATATATAGTTGAAATCAGCAAGATGTCACCGGCTTCTCCTGAGGTAAGCGAGGTGCTTGTTACACTTCACAAGCGACTTTCCGACGCTGGCTGCAAGGTTATGGCTTTTGTAAACTTTGCTTCATTCATTACAGGCGCTCAGGCTAAGGAGCATCAGAAAAAATCCAACACGGGCATTATAGAGAACACTTTCCGCACAGAGGAAGAAGCTATGAAATGGATTGAAACCGTGCTGAAATAATTATATAAGGGACGCTTTGAAGCGTCCCTTTTTTGTCAAGTCCAAAAATGAATTTTTTGTTTGAGAATTTTAATCATTATGGCAACATTTTGTTAAATTTACAAATTGTAATTATTTAGTACATAATTCGTTCATTTATTGTATGGCTGTTTTTGATATAATTAATGTATATAAATATATTCATATAGAATTCTCTGTTGTCTAATGCTAACGTATTTGTCGGCGGTGCAAATTCTCTGTATTACGCTGTACCAAGGTGTACTCACCGGCATCGAAACGGAATTCTGAAAGGATGGGTTAATATGTCACTCGGAAAAGTATTAGTAGTTGACGACGATAACAATATCTGCGAGCTCCTTAAGCTTTACCTCGAAAAGGATGGCTGGAGCGTCATTATTTCCCATGACGGCGAAGAAGCTGTTGTTAAGTTCAACGCTCTCAAGCCTGATGTGGTTCTTCTTGACATTATGCTTCCTGAGCTTGACGGTTGGCAGGTTTGCCGTGAAATCAGAAAGAAGTCCAATGTTCCGATTATCATGATTACTGCAAAGAGCGAAACCTTTGACAAGGTTCTCGGTCTTGAACTCGGCGCTGACGACTACATTGTAAAGCCTTTCGATACAAAGGAAGTTATTGCAAGAATCAAGGCTGTTTCCCGCCGTATCGGTCAGTCCCGTTCCGAATCCGAGGTTAAGGAAGTCCGCTACGATAAGCTTGTTGTAAATATGACAAGATATGAGCTTCGTGTTGACGGCAAGGTTATGGATACTCCTCCTAAGGAGCTTGAACTTCTTTTCTACCTCGCTTCCAATCCAAACCGTGTTTACACTCGTGACCAGCTTCTTGATGAAGTATGGGGCTTTGAATATTACGGTGACTCCAGAACTATCGACGTACACATCAAGCGCCTCCGTGAAAAGCTTGAGGGTGTTTCCGAAAAGTGGGCGCTCAAGACTGTATGGGGCGTAGGTTACAAGTTCGAAGCTGAAGAGGAAACTAATGCGTAAAAGCGTTTTTTCCGAGTTCTTTTGTCTTTGTGCGGCAGTTCTGTCTGCGGCAGTTATCTGTGTTGGTTCGGTTATGCTGATTGTGTCATGCGAGCATTACAAGGCTGACCGTATAGAATACCTGCAAAGCAGGTCGGAAGCTATGATTAATGCTACAGTTTCTTCTGTAACCGATGCGGGTGAGGCTGATCTGCAGAAACTTAAAAAAATCTATGAAGATATGTCCGTATATATCGGCGTGGATTTAACACTTACTGACTCTGACGGCGTTGCTTTGGTTTGCTCCGAAGCATCGCCGTGTTCGCATAATGACAAAAATGTTGAAAAATCTGTTTTGAGCCGTATCACGGAGAACGGGCTCTACGAACTGAGCACATTAGACGGCTTTTATGATGAGGACAGCTTTATTTTTGCTCAGAAGCTCAGTCTGAACGGGACAACTTATTTCTTTATTTCCGTCCTGGGTTACAATATGCTGCCGAAATATATGCTGCAGCTTTTCTTTACTCTTTTTGTGACAGCTTCGCTTATTCTTGCAGGTGCGCTTACTATAATGTATACTTCGACCAAGCGTCTTGTTACACCTATAAAGGAAATGACTCTTGCGGCACGACGCTTTGGTGAAAGCGACTTTTCGCAGAAGCTGCATATCCCAGATGAAAATGAGCTTGGTTATCTTGCCAATTCCCTTAACGAAATGGCAAGCTCCCTTGAGGAAATTGAGGAAACAAGAAAAACCTTTATTTCCAATGTTTCACATGAGCTGAAAACACCGATGACTACTATCGGCGGCTTTATTGACGGTATTCTTGACGGAACAATTCCAAAGGAACAGCACAGGCATTATCTTAAAATTGTTTCCAAGGAAGTTAACCGACTTGCAAGGCTTGTCCGTTCAATGCTTAATATTTCAAAATATGAGTCGGGTGAGCTTGCGCTTTCCACAAAGGAATTTGACGTCCTCCCGATTATTCTTCAGACGCTTCTCAGCTTCGAAAAGCGTATCGAGGAAAAAAACATTGACATTCAGGGACTTGACACTGACGCTTTCAGACTTAACGCTGACCCTGACCTTACTCAGCAGGTTATCTATAATCTTGTGGAGAATGCGATCAAGTTCGTTAACAATGATGGATATATCAGATTTGAGTTTTCCGAAGAGGATGACGATATGCGCAGAATTTCCATAAGAAACAGCGGTGACGGTCTTAAGGAAAAGGAAATTTCAAAGGTGTTCGAGCGTTTCTATAAAACTGACGAGTCGAGAGGTATTGACCCAGGCGGCGTTGGTCTTGGGCTTTCAATAGTAAGCTCAATTATCAAGCTTCACGGCGGAACAATCCGTGTAAGCAGTGAGCCGAACAGCTTTACCGAGTTTTCCTTCAGTCTGAAAAAAGCTGTCAATGAACGCAGATAAAGGAGATTTTAATGGACAATAATTTTGATGAAAACAAGCTGAATGAAGATACAGCTGATATGGAGCAGCCTGACATTCCGCCTGCTCCGCAGTATGTTTATCCGCAGGAAATGCAGCCGCAGGACGGATATGTTCCTCCGAAAGCACCCGAAAAAAGACGTATGTCCATGGGTTGCTTCTGGGCACTTATTTCTGCTGTAATAGTTCTGTTTATAATTGTAGTTTTGCTGGTTGTTCTTATTGCAAAAATGTCGGAAAAAGTATCTGACAGTCCGACTTTTCTCAGCGGGATTACAAGCAAGGAAGCTGAACACGTTGTAATTGAGCTTCCTACGGTTGAAAAGCCTGTTCTTGAAGAAGAATTCTACGCAAATGAGGGAACAGGACTTCTTACACCTGTTGGAGTGGCAAAAACAATTCTCCCGTCGCAGGTGCAGATAAAAACCTTTGACGAGGTTCCTTATTCTCATGTTTCATCAGGCTCAGGGGTAATTGTTACCGCTGACGGATATATCGTTACAAACGCTCATGTTGTTGACGGTAAAACAGATTTTGCAGTTGAGTTTTACGACGGAACAGAAGCCGAAGCGGTTGTTGTAGGCATGGACAAGAAAAGCGACCTTGCTGTAATAAAGGTCGACAAGGACGGTCTTACTCCTGCCCAGTTCGGGACTTCTTCAAACCTTGTAATTGGCGAGGCTGTTGCTCTTGCAGGTGCAGGCGCAGGCTTTGAGAATACTGTTACTTATGGCTATGTTACAGGTCTGGGACGTGAAATCAGTACCGATTATATCAACAGCTCAACAATTCTCTGTATACAGTCTGACGTTGCGCTTAATCCAGGAAATTCAGGCGGTGCGCTTGTTAATATGTACGGTCAGGTTGTGGGAATTGCTGTTGCACTTATGGACCACGAAACCTATGAAAATATCGGCTTCAGCATTGCGGTTGACGACGCTGTTCCGATTATTGAAGACCTTATGGCTTACGGATATGTTTCCACAAGAACAAAGGTCGGTATTGCCTACGTTGAAATCGGCGACGCAGTGGCAAACAACTATGATATCAAATCGGGACTCTGCGTAATGGAAATTGACCCGACATGCAGTGTTGCAAATGCAGGACTTATCCCGTATGACATTATCACGGAAATGGACGGCACAAGAGTTTACGGTGCTGACGAAATCAATGAAGTTCTTGCGGGAAAACTTCCCGGTGACAGGATTACGCTGAAGGTTTTCAGAAAGCCTGTTGCAGGTGAGGGTTATGAGTTTACAACGGAAATAACTCTTGAAGCGGATACAACTTCTTATTCAGGCTATTCGGCGCCGTCCGAAACTGAGGAAAGCAAGCCTGCTGACCCGTTTGTTATTGAATAAAATTAAGCCCCTGATACGCTTGAAGCATATCAGGGGCAATTTCGTGTCCGAATTATCTGATGCCGTAGTTTTCGATGATGTAGTCCATATCCTTGTCACCACGACCTGAGAGGTTGATGAGGATTGAACCGTGGTCCATAGTCTTTGCAAGCTTCATACCGAATGCAACAGCGTGGGAGCTTTCGATAGCAGGAATGATACCCTCAAGACGGGAAAGCTTGAAGAATGCGTCGATTGTTTCCTCGTCGTTGATTACGTCGTACTTGACTCTGCCGATTTCCTGGAGGAATGCGTGCTCAGGACCGCTTGAAGGGTAGTCAAGACCGCTTGCAACGGAGTAAACAGGAGCAGGCTCGCCGTTTTCGTCCTTGAGCATGATGCTGTTGAAGCCGTGCATAATACCTTCTGTGCCGTACTTGAGGCTTGCAGCATGGTCACCGAGCTTTTCGCCTCTGCCGAGAGGTTCAATTCCGTAAATATCAACAGGGTCATTGAGGAAGCCTGAGAAAAGGCCTGCTGCATTTGAACCGCCGCCTACGCAGGCAACAATAGCGTTTGGAAGGTGACCTGTCATATCGATGAACTGTTCTCTTGCTTCGATACCAACAACGCTCTGGAAGTCACGAACCATCATAGGGAATGGGTGAGGACCAAGAACGGAGCCGATGCAGTAGATAGCGTCGTTGTATTCCTTGCTGTACGCTTCAAAAGCAGCGTCAACAGCTTCCTTGAGTGTCTTTAAGCCGTGTGTAACTTCAACAACGTTTGCACCGAGAATTTTCATTCTTGCAACGTTAGGAGCCTGCTTCTTGATGTCAACAGAACCCATGTAGATGTCACATTCAAGACCAAAGTATGCAGCAGCAGTAGCAAGAGCAACACCGTGCTGGCCTGCACCTGTTTCAGCGATAATTTTCTTCTTGCCCATGTACTTTGCAAGGAGAGCTTCACCCATGCAGTGATTGAGCTTGTGAGCACCTGAGTGGTTGAGGTCCTCACGCTTAGCGTAAAGCTGTACCTTGCCGCCGAGAGCGTCAGAAAGTCTTTCAAGGTGGGAAACAGGAGTTGGTCTGCCCTGGAATTCCTTACGGATTCTGCGGAGTTCAGCAATGAACTTTCTGGACTGACAGATAGAGAAATAAGCCTCAGTAATTTCAGCCATAGCGTCCTTCAGCTTATCTTCAATGTAAACGCCGCCGTACTTGCCGAAATAACCGTTCTTGTCAGGGTAGTTGTTGAAATAGGTATCAAAATCAATGCCGTTGTGAATCATAATAATTTCCTCCAATATAATAATTTATAGTAATTTCAATGTGTACAATATCAGTTATGCAAGCCGCGCCATCGTTTTGTAAGAAGTATCATAATCATTCTCCTAACTGTTGTATAAGTTTTGTCAGGAAATAAAAAAGCCCCCGACAGAACTTTCCGTTTCTGTCAAGGACGAATAATACAATGTTTATCCGCGGTGCCACCTTGTTTCGCAGTAAAACTGCGCACTTTTCAGGATACCAACATATCCCCGACAGCTGACGTGTGTCTGAACGTCGCTGAATACTAAGCACAGCACAAAAGCCATACCTTTGACAGCGCCCTCCGCGGTCCATTTGACAAGCTGTTTCTTACCTGCATCCCAGCACCGCAGGCTCTCTGTGAAGTCATAATTGCCTTTATCTCCGCATCAACGGTTTAAATATTCATTTGTATTAGTATATCACCGCAAACAGATTTTGTCAATACTTTTTTGTCAGTTTTTTCGACAAGCACAAGGCTGTTTGTGAATTTTTTCTGAAATTATATACAAGACAAAAAAAATATGTTATAATACAAGTGTATTGTATCCCTTTCGGGAATAATAACAAGGAGGAATTTAATATGAACACAAAAACAAGGACTCTGGTAGGGACAGGTATCCTTACCGCCATTGTTATCGTACTCCAGTCGATGGCATTGGCAATCCGCTTCGGAACATTCAGCATTACGCTGGTGCTCATTCCAATAGTAGTCGGTGCGGCGCTGTATGGAATCAAGGCAGGTGCGTGGCTCGGATTTGTTTTCGGAGTAGTCGTAGTAGCAACAGACGCAGGTGCTTTTCTTGCAATCAATGTACCGGGTACAGTTGCAACCTGCATACTCAAGGGTATGATGGCAGGTCTTGTGGCAGGTCTTGTGTACAAGACACTGGAAAACAAAAACCGCTGGGTTGCTGTTATCTCTGCGGCAATCGTTGCCCCGATTGTGAATACGGGAATTTTCCTGCTGGGATGCAGAATTTTCTTCTTCCCGACAATCAATGAGTGGGCGGCAGGAGCAGGTTTTGAGTCCGCAGGACAGTATATGATTTTCGGACTCGTCGGTCTGAATTTCGTGGTTGAGGCTGTAGTAAATATTGCGCTCAGCTCCGTAATTGTAAGGGTACTTAACATTATAAAAAAGCCTGCACCGAAAGCAGAACCGCAGGCATAAAGGAAGGATATTATGGTATTTGCAGTTGACATTGGAAATACAAACATTGTAATCGGCTGCTGCCGTGACAATAAGATAATTTTCGTGGAGCGTGTTTCCACAAAGTCGGACGCAACCGTCCTTGAATATGCTATTAGCTTCAAGAGTATTCTTGAATTCTACGGCATTGCCAAGGAAGATATCGACGGCGCAATTATTTCATCTGTTGTACCGTCCGTAACATCAACGGTGCACAGCGCAATCGAAAAGGTTATGGGCAAGGACGCTATGGTGATTGGTCCGGGACTCAAAACGGGTCTGAATATCCTTATTGACAACCCTGCACAGCTTGGCAGTGACCTTGTTGTAGCGGCTGTTGCAACAATCAACGAATATCCGCTTCCGCAGATTGTAATTGATATGGGCACGGCTACAACCATTTCGGTAATTGACAAGAATAGAAATTATCTCGGCGGTATGATTATGCCGGGCGTGGGAATTTCCCATGACGCACTTGTAAGCCGTACTGCACAGCTTCCTAAGGTTGCACTTGAAGCACCGAAAAAGGTTATCGGAAGAAATACAATTGATTGCATAAGAAACGGTATTCTTTACGGCAACGCAGGTGCTCTTGACGGAATTATCGACCGTATCAAGGACGAAATGGGCGATTGCACAGTTATTGCAACAGGCGGACTTGCAGGAGTTATCGTGCCGCTTTGCAAAAATGAAATTATAGTTGATGACGACATAATGCTTAAGGGCCTTATGCAGATTTACAACAGAAATCACGAATAAGATACAATACAAAAAACTCACGGTACTGGCGTATCGTGAGTTTTGTTTTACTCGGGAATTTTATTTTTCTGCTTCATAATTCTTGCAAGGTAAACTGCAGGGGTATCTGCAAGACTTGTGAAGATATAGACAACGTAGCTGGAAATCATAATGGAAATAAGTGTGCTGTTGTCATAAACACCTGCAAAGGCAATCAGCGTGAAAAGTACGGTGTTGATAATCTGTGACAGCATGGTTGAACCATTGTTGCGAAGCCAGAGAAAACGCTTATTGTCGCCGCTTTTTTCAGTAGTTGCTTTCCATATGCGATGGTAAAGCCATACGTCAATTCTTTGTGAAACGGCGTAACCGAGGAAGCTTCCCAGCAGCAGACGTGGGGTTGTTGAGAAAACAGCTTCAATGTGAGGACTTGCCCAATCGTTTTCCGCAGGGGAATACAGCTGCCAGTACTGGGTAAAAATAAACATCAGCGTTGATGTCATAATTCCCAGTGCAACCGCACGGTTTGCGGATTCCTTGCTTTCGTTTTCACTTAGGATGTCTGTGATAAGGTAGGTTGACGCAAACATAACATTGCCCAGGGTCTGCTCCATTCCGAAGCCGTCCACAAGCATTGTAACCTCAATATTTGCAAGGATTGTGGCAATTGCTGTCATGACGTAAAGACCGATTTTTCCGAACCATCGGTACATAAGCAGCACAGCGCCGTAGGTCAGTATTACTGACCCGATGAGTAAAAGTTCGTTCATTGTAAGCCTCTTTTCTGCAGCAAAATAAAAACCCTTTGTACCGAACAAATACAAAAGGGCGTAAGCCGTGACACAGCAATTGTTTCACAGCAAAATATTTTGTTGCCCGTAGTTTTGTTTATAGACAGGATGGTCACGAACTGTCTGTGAAACATTATACCACAAGGTCAGCACAGTGTCAACTATTGACGTGCACTTATTTATGTGGTAAAATCAGTAAGGCTAAATCATTCAAAGGAGCAAGTCAGATGATATATACAGTAACCTTTAACCCTGCTGTTGACTATGTTGTGCATACGGGTGAAATGAAAACGGGCGCGACAAACCGAAGCAGCAAGGAGGAAATCTATTTCGGCGGAAAGGGCATCAACGTGTCAATCGTGCTGAAAGAGCTGGGAATAAAATCAAAGGCATTCGGTTTTGTAGCAGGCTTCACAGGTGCAGCAATTGAAAACGGAGTTGCCGATATGGGTATCGACACAGATTTCGTGCATCTGGAAAACGGTTTTTCACGAATTAATGTGAAGATAAAATCTGCCGAAGAAACTGAGCTTAACGGTCAGGGCCCCGACATCAGCGACAAGGCTATTGCCGAGCTTCTTGCAAAGCTTGATACCCTTGAAGAAGGGGATACTCTTGTGCTTGCGGGAAGTATTCCAAGCAGCCTGCCGAAAGATATCTATGAGCGTATTCTTGAGCACCTTGACGGGAAGAATGTCCGTGCGGTTGTTGACGCAACAGGTGAGCTGCTTCTTCGCGTGCTGAAATATAAGCCGTTTCTTGTAAAGCCCAACAATTTTGAGCTTGCGGAGCTTTTCGGTGTAACTCTTGAAAACAACGAACAGGTTGCAGAGTACGCACGCAAGCTGAAAGAAATGGGCGCACAGAATGTCCTTGTTTCAATGGCGGAAAAGGGGGCACTTCTTATTGATGAAAACGACACGCTTCACGTCAGCGGAGTATGCAGGGGCACGGTGAAGAATTCTGTTGGTGCAGGTGATTCAATGGTTGCAGGTTTCATTGCGGGACTTGAACAGGGCGGATACGATTACGCCCTTAAACTCGGTACAGCCTGCGGCGGTGCAACAACCTTCTCCGAGGGACTCGCAACGGGTGAGGAAATAAATGAATTACTCAAACAATTATAAAAAATCGGCTTCCGAGAAAATCGGAAGCCGTAATTTTTTATTTACCGAGGATTGTCCTGAGTTCAGCAGAAAGCTTTGCAGCAGCCTTATCATGTGTTGTAACGGATGGGTGCCAGTCAGCTGAGTAGCCGTCGTCAGGATTCTGAACATCAAACTTCATTGTGTAGATGTTGTTATCGCCTGTTTCAGCCTTGTAGGTGTCAGCGGCAAGCTGAACATACTCGAAAAGTCTGTCGCCCATTACGCCGAGAGTGCAGACAATCTTTGTATCAGGGTTCTTTTCACGGATAGTTTTGAGAAAGTTTACATACTCATCAGCATAAGCCTGCTCACGGTCATCCTGACCCTTGGTGTAGCTGTCGTCGTTTGTGCCGAGGTTGATTACAACAACGTCAGGCTGACGCTTGCTGAAATCCCATTCAACATTTGATGGCTTGAAGTTGCCGTTTGTGCTCCAGCTGTAGCCGAGCTTTGTATAGAACTGCGGAACAGTCTGCGCAGGAATAGGCTTGTCGTTTGTGGAGTAGCCTGAAATAATTCCGTAGCCGCTGAAGGAAACCATGCTGTAGTCAGCGTCAAGAGCCTTTGCGGTCTTGTAAGCGTAAGCCTTTGTAACGTCTTCTGTCTTTGTGGAGAAGTGGTTTTCCTTGACAGGGTCGTCTGAGCCGTATCCGCAGGTAATGGAGTCACCGATAAATTCGATGAGCAGGTCCTTGTTTGCGGTTGGCTGGATAACTGTACCTGTAACCTTGATTTCCTCAATAGCAATTGTGGACATTGGTGACTCGGAAAGTTTTACAACAGAAACAGTAACATCTTCTGCTGATGCGCTTTCAAATACAGTGTATTCCTCAATAATCTGGTCAATCATATCGTCAACAACGCGTTCGCCGTTTACATAAATTGCAACTCTTGCCTGATTATCAGCCTGATTTGCACCCATACAAGTTGAGTCGCCCTTGATTTTGATAACGCACTTTGTGCCGTTGAAGCTGAATTCCGCACCTGAACCGGAAAGTGCGCAGTAGAGCTTGTCCTCATTAAAATATGTACGTCCGAGATGCTTGACGTTTTCCGCACTTGCGGTGTAAATTGTTTCAACAGTCATATCGTGTTCTTCCTCCGTAACAGTAGTTTCTTCCGCATTACCGCCGTTTCCGCAGGCTGTGAAAAGCATTGCAGACATTGCGGCAGCTCCGATAAGTGAAATAATTCTTTTGATTTTCACGGTATCTCCTCCCAAAAAAGATACTATCATTTTACCATATTGTTTTGGAATAATCAAGTGATATTTTCTGCTTTTAATATTAACATTAATGCGTAAGACAAAGCGTGAGATTATCGCCGCTGAAGCTTCAGGTGACGAGGATATGCTGACGGCTAAATCCATTCTTCTCCGCCGACAGCGTGAAGAATACGCAAAGTTCAGCAAGGAGGCAGGATTGCTTACTCAGAACGAGAGAACGCAGGTTTATGGCTTTGGTAAATCTGTTGCGCAGAAAGCACGGTGGAAAGCAGAGAAGGCTCTTGACAAACTAAGCGAAGATGCTATAATGAGTATGAAGGGAAATCTTACAAATACTACTATCCGAAGATGGTATATCGAGCAAAATAAGAAAATCCCTGATATGATTGACCGAAGTAAAAAGCTCAAAGAACAAGCCGAGCAAGCTTGTGAACTCCGAAATAGGCATAAATTCATAGCTCGTGAGCTTATGCCCGACCAAGAAGAACGCAAGCAACTTGATATTACCGACCCAATAGAGTCCTTTGAAGACATCGTAAAGCGCAAAATGAATGAGAAAAAAATATCCTATGATGAGGCGCTCCAAGATATTGTTGACTCTTCGGTAAGAACAAGAAAATCGGTAAATAAATCTTTAGGATTGGAGGACTGAATATGTATCATTATAACGTTTGTACAGAAGCTGATAAAAATATTTTTATCAAGCAATGCTCTGCTTTAGAAAAACACATTCCGAATATCGTTAAAAAGCAACTTCTTAATGATATTGACGGCTCCGAAACACAGATATACGAACTCAATGGGAGTAAGATTACCGTGCATAACAGTTTTTATGTGGGCGCTGTTTACGTTGATTCAGACGTTGAGTTGGAACAATACTTTACGTAAACCGCCCGTAAAAAAGGCGGTTTTGTTATAACTTGCCGCTGAAAGCAAGTTGTAAGCAAGTTAAAACCCAATAGCAACAAAGCGTGTATCCGTTTGGGTATGCGCTATTTTTGTGCCTATCTCGTGAAATCTTCCCGAAATCACGAGATATTCGCAAGTTACCGGCAAGTTAATATTTTACAGCGTTCCGTTCTCCAATCGTTGGAGGACAGAGCGCTATTTTTATGTCCAAACGAAAGGAGGCTTTTCTGTGAGTTACCGTTCAGAAGCTAATATGTATAAACCATTTTAAAATGTGCAAACTAAGTTCAAAAGCACGAAAGGAATGGTAATAAATGTTTGAACATAAGGCAACTATTGAGAGGGTTATAGGACGTGAAATCATCGACTCACGAGGTAATCCGACAGTTGAGGCGGAAGTGTGGCTTTCCGACGGCACAGCAGGCAGGGGCGCGGCACCAAGCGGCGCAAGCACTGGAATTTTCGAGGCACACGAGCTTCGTGACGGCGACGAAATGCGCTACTGTGGCAAGGGCGTGACAAAAGCCGTAAACAACATCAATACCACCCTCAACACAGCGCTGAAAGGTGTAAATGCGGCAGATACAGCTGTTGTTGACAAGACCCTTATCAACACTGACGGCACGGAAAACAAGTCCCGTATGGGAGCAAACGCAATGCTGGCGGTTTCACTTGCGGCGGCAAGGGCAGCGGCGGCGCACTACCGTATGCCGCTTTACAAATTTATCGGCGGGGTAAATGCCGTGAAAATGCCCGTGCCGATGATGAATATTCTCAACGGCGGCGCACATGCATCCAACAATCTTGACGTGCAGGAATTCATGATTATTCCACAGGGTGCAGACAGCTTCCGAAGCGGCCTGCGTCAGTGCGCAGAGGTTTATCATAATCTTGCAAAAATTCTCAAAATCAAGGGTTTAAGCACAGGCGTAGGTGACGAGGGCGGTTTTGCACCCGATTTAAGCGGCGAGGAAGAAGCTATAGAGCTCATCCTCGAAGCTGTGGAAAGGTCAGGCTATCGTCCGGGAAAGGATTTCACAATTGCGCTTGATGCTGCATCAAGCGAGTGGAAGTCGGATAAATGCGGGTATTACCTGCCGAAAAAGAAGCTTAACCGTACAAGTGACGAACTTATTGAGGAGTGGAAAATTCTCTGCGGCAAGTATCCGATTGTGTCAATCGAAGACCCTCTAGATGAGGAGGACTGGGACGGCTGGAAGAAGCTTACCTGTGAGCTTGGCGGCAAGGTAAAGCTGGTGGGTGACGACTTGTTTGTAACAAATCCGAAGCGCCTGCGTGATGGAATTGATAAGGGCTGTGCAAATTCAATCCTTATCAAGCTTAACCAGATCGGCACGCTTACCGAAACTCTTGCGGCAATACGTCTTGCAAAGGAAAACGGCTACGGCACAATTATTTCACACCGAAGCGGCGAAACCGAGGACGCTTTCATTGCTGACCTTGCAGTAGCAGTCAACGCAGGACAGATAAAAACAGGTGCGCCCTGCCGAAGTGAGCGCACAGCAAAATATAACAGACTCCTCCGTATTGAAGAACAGCTGTACAAATTGTAATTTAACGGGGAGATTATGGAGACCTGTTGAGGGAGACCCTTTTGAAAAAGGGTCCTCCCTCAAACTCCCTCCCTAAAACTTCTATTGTAATTTTTCTGATATGGCATTTGCCATATCAGGAAGTCGGATCGTAG
>JAZUSM010000031.1:0-21332 GCA_045606725.1 Oscillospiraceae bacterium
AACTCAATACATTGGTTTGCCCTCCGTACGACATCATTTCCGACGCTCAGAGAGAGCAGTATGTAAAGGAAAATCCTTACAATATCATCCGTCTTGAACTGCCAAAGGGTGGCGTCGAGCGTTATGCTGAAGCAGGCGAAACACTCCAGGGCTGGCTTGATAAGCAGATTCTTGCTTGCGACGGCGAGGACAGCATCTACGTTTACGAGATGAAGTTTACTGCAAACGGCGAAAACAACAGCCTCAAGGGCTGTCTTTCCCTCGTTAAGCTCGTTGAATTCTCTGAAGGTATTGTTCTTCCACACGAAGAAACTCTTTCCAAGGCTAAGCAGGACAGATTCAACCTTATGAGCGAAACATATTGCAATTTCAGCCAGATTTACTCCCTCTATATGGACGAGGACGGTTCCACATACAGCCTTATTGACGGCTGTTCACAGGGTGCTCCCGATATGGAGGTAAAGGACCCTGACGGAACAATCCACAGAATGTGGTGTGTTTCCGATAAGGACGTAATCGCAAAGGTTACAGCAGCATTTGCAGATAAGAAGCTTTATATTGCTGACGGTCACCACCGTTATGAAACAGCTCTTAATTTCCATAAGCACCTCTGCGCAGAAGGCAAGGCAACAGCCGGAGACCAGAGCGGTTATATCGCTATGATGCTTGTTAATATGGAAAACACAGGTCTTGTTGTTTTCCCTACACACAGAATTGTACGCGATCTGCCAGAATTCAATGCCGATAAGATTATTGAGGATTGCAAGGCTTACTTTGAAATTGCACAGGCTCCGGGGGAAGAGCGTATGCAGGCTGCACTCAATGAAGCTTACAAGAACGGCAAGAAGGCTTTCGCTATGTACGCAGGTGCAGGCAAGTGCTATGTTATGACTCTCAAGGACGAGAGCGCTGTGAAGAAGCTTCTTCCTGATATGTCCGATGCTTATTGCGGACTTGATGTTTCTGTTCTCCACAGCCTTGTTCTCGAAAGAATTTTCGGTATTGACAAGGAAAATATGGCAAATCAGAAGAACCTTACTTATACACGTTCCCGTCAGGAAGCTCTTGAAGCTGTTGATATCGACGGAGCTGACTGCTCCTTTATCCTCAACCCTACAAAGGTTGTTGAAATCCGTGATGTTGCGCTGGCTTCCGAAAAGATGCCTCAGAAGTCTACATACTTCTATCCTAAGCTCATTACAGGTCTTGTTATGAACAAGTTTATGGACAGATAAAATAAAGCTTTATTATGGACAGAATAAATGTTACAAATCTATAATAAACGAGGTATTTTTATGCTGGTACAAGAATGTAAAAAAGAACTTACAGAGCGAATTCTTCCTTTCTGGAACAAACTTCGTGACGACGAAAACGGCGGCTTTTACGGCTTTATGAGCAACGACCTTGCTGTTGATAAAAAAGCTGATAAGGGCGTAATCCTCAATTCCAGAATTCTTTGGTTCTATGCTTCATGCTACAGAACTCTCAAAGAGGAATATATGCTTGATAATGCACGCCATGCATACGAGTTTCTGAAAAAGTGTGTTGACCGTGAAAACGGCGGCGTTTACTGGATGATGACATATGACGGCAAGCCTGCCGGTACAAAGAAGCATACATACAATCAGGCCTTTGCAATCTATGCTCTGTCTGCTTATTACCTTGCTTCAAAGGACAATTCAGCGCTGGAGCTTGCTTTTGAGCTGTTCAATACAGTTGAAGAAAAATGCACAGATGACGTTGCATATCTTGAAGCACAGTCCATCGACTGGAAGCTTGTGCCGAATGATGCTCTTTCCGAAAACGGACTCATGGCCGATAAGACAATGAATACTGTTCTCCATCTTATCGAAGCATATACAGTCCTTCTCGAAGCATGCAATGATGACAGAAAGAATAAGGTCAAGGAAAGACTTTGCTTCCTGCTTGATATCTCCGAAAAGAAGATTTTCAACAGCGATGATAATTGCCTGAGAGTGTTCTTTGACAAGAATCTCGACCAGATTGGTGATATTCATTCCTATGGTCATGATATTGAAGCAACATGGCTTCTTGACCGTGCATGTGAAATTGTCGGAGATGAAGCACTTATTGCAAAGTGGCGTGAAATTAATCTCCGTATTTCCAACAATATCCTTAATATCGCCTATGAAAACGGTGCCGTAAATAACGAGCGAGAAAACGAAAAAATTGATAAGAAGCGTGTATGGTGGGTTCAGGCTGAAAGCGTTGTCGGCTTTACAAATGCATATCAGCAGGGCGGTGGTGAAAAGTTTGCCGACGCTGCAAAGACTGTTTTCAACTGGATTGTAACCAAACAGGTAGACAACCGTGATAATTCTGAGTGGTGGGGCGAAGTAACCTTTGAAGGAGAGCCTATGCCAAAGGTTCAGATGGTCAACCCATGGAAGTGTCCTTACCATAACGGAAGAATGTGTATCGAAATTATCAATAGAAACGTGTAAACAGTATGTAAAAGGGGTTGTCTGGATGTCAGTTGTAAATGTTATGGAAAACGTTGTGAAAGAAAGACTGGAAAAGCTGCTTGAAGATTACGACTGTTGTAAGTGTGAAAAGTGTATTGATGATATAATGGCAATGGCACTCAATACGCTTAAACCCAAATATGTAAACTCAGTAAAAGGAGAGCTTTTCACCAGAATTGACGCAACCAAATATCAGAATACAATTGATATAGACGTAGCAATTACAAAGGCAATTGAAACAGTATCAGAGTTCCCACATATAAATTGATTATTAAAAACAGCAGTCCGAAAGGAGTGCTGTTTTTTTACCGTTTTTTTACCGTCGGCCGTTGCGGAAAAAATAAAAATATGTTATAATTATATGGATTAGAATAAATAAAAGAGAGGTGCGTGCCGTGCAAAATAATCTTATCGAAAAGATAAAAGAATCGCTTGGTTCGGTTCTTCCTGTTGCGGCAATTGTATTTCTGCTTATGGTGTCAATTGTTCCCGTAAGCGGCGAATTGTTCTTTATGTTTTTTATAGGTACAGTAATGCTGGTTGTTGGCATTGGTCTGTTTACTCTGGGTGCGGATACCTCAATGATTATTATAGGTGAGGAAATCGGCGCAAAGCTTGTGCGCCTGAAAAAAGTGTGGATAATCCTGCCTGTGTGTTTTGTAATCGGCGTGCTTGTAACAGTTGCAGAGCCTGATTTGAAGGTGCTTGCCGACCAGACTCCGATTGTAGAAACTCAGGTCATGATTTGGTCAGTAGGTCTGGGAGTAGGACTTTTCCTTGCACTTGCTTTCCTGAGAATTTTTATGCAAATAAGAATTAACGTGCTGTTTATAATTCTGTACGCAGCCGTGTTTATCTTTGCTTGTTCACCGCTTATTTCTCCAAGTTTTATTCCGACAGCCTTTGACTCAGGCGGAGTAACAACAGGACCAATCACTGTTCCGTTTATTATGGCGCTTGGTCTTGGTCTTTCATCAATCCGTGGTGACAAAACCTCAGAAGAAGACAGCTTCGGTCTTGTTGCAATGTGTTCGGTTGGACCGATTCTTACTGTGCTGCTTTTAGGTGCATTGAACAATACAGACACTCCTGAACAGACAATTGCCCCGATCGGAAGCTATGAAACAGTCGCAGAAGTGTTCAGACAGTTTGTTTTCGCACTCCCTCATTATATGAAGGACGTTTTTTCCGCAATCATCCCGATTGTAGCCTTTTTCCTGCTTTTCAATGCAGTTTCATTGAAGCTTGACAAAAAAACACTTATAAAGATTTTTGTTGGTCTTGCATTTACATATATAGGACTTGTATTGTTTCTTACAGGGGCAAATGTTGGCTTTATGCCAATCGGTCAGTATCTTGGTGAAAGCCTCGCAGGAACAGGCTATTCGTGGATACTGGTTCCGATAGGTATGATAATCGGTTACTTTATTGTTTCAGCCGAACCTGCCGTGCATGTCCTTAAACAGCAGGTTGAAACAATCACAGAGGGTCGTATTTCTGCAAAAGCACTTGGCTTAAGCCTTGCAATCGGTGTTGCAGCATCCGTTGGAATAGCAATGATAAGAGTTATAACAGGTGTGTCAATCCTGTGGTTTTTAATTCCTGGCTACGCATTTGCTCTTATCATAACATGCTTTGTACCTCCGATTTTTACTTCTGTAGCATTCGACGCAGGCGGAGTTGCTTCTGGTCCTCTCACAGCAACATTCCTGCTTCCCCTTGCAATGGGTGCAAGCTTTGCCGCAGGAGGCAATATAGCCGAGGACGCATTCGGTATCGTGGCAATGGTTGCCATGACACCTTTGCTTACAATTCAGCTTCTCGGACTTATCAGCAAGTTCAAGGCTGTGCCAAAGGTACAGACTGCAGAGGGACAAGTATTCCCGATTACACTGGACGCAAGCTGCGATACAGTAGTATTTCTTGACGGAAAGGAGAGCAAAGCATAATGAAGGCAATGATTCTGATAGTTGATTACAGCTGCCTGCAAACCGTACAGAATGTACTTGTGCAGGAAAATGTGCCTTGTCGTTTCCTGACTCACGGTAACGGTTCAGCCGACTCGGAAATGCTGGAGTATCTCGGACTTGGCGAAAACAAGAAAATTACAGCGTTCTCCTTTGTTCCTGACAGTAAAGTTATGAATCTTTACGAAATCTTCAATAACGAGCTTTCTCTTTCCAAAGCAGGAAAGGGAATAGCCTTTACAATACCAATTACAGGCGCATCTGGAACAGCCTTTGCCCTGAATGGAACAAAACCTGAACTGGAGGGAAAAACAGAAATGTCCGAAGCAAAATACGAACTTATCGTAACAATCGTAAACCGAGGCGGCTTTGAAGCCGTAAAGGAAGCCGCAAAGGCAGCAGGTGCAAGAGGAGGAACACTTCTTCACGGTCTTGGACTCGGAGGAGAGGAAGCCGCAAAGTTTCTGGGCATCTCCATTCAGCCTGAAAAGGATATTGTGCTTATCGTTGTCGGAAAGGAAGACAGAGAACAGGTTATGCAGAATATTATGGAAACGGCAGGTATCCTTACCGAAAATCGCGGAATATGTTTTTCACTTCCTGTCGACAGCGCACTTGGACTTGCAGGTAAAGCAAGCAGCATTGAAGACATGGTCAAGTAAAATGAAAAAGAGAAGCATTATGCTTCTCTTTTTTTATAATCCGATTTTTCTCCCGTATTCCCTGATGAGTGAAACAGAGTGCCTGAAAGCCGCACTTTCATCCGAAGCAAGATTGTACTCAACCAACTCTTTGACACCCTCCATTCCGATTACAGCAGGTACACCCGCATAAATGTTGCCCTCACCATATTCACCGTTAAGCCACGCAGAAACAGGAATAACCGTCCTGCTGTCATTGACAATAGCACTTACAATACTGCATGCCGCCGAAGCGATTCCGAATGTCGTGCTGCCTTTGCGGTTTACAATGTCAAAAGCAACATCCTTGATTTCCTGTAAAGCAGTCTGCCTGTCAAAATGCTTCAGCCTGTCAGGATTGTCACGTACAACCTCCGCAAACGGCTTGCTTCCTACTGTAGCAAGGCTCCACGGAATAACCTGACTGTCACCGTGTTCACCCATGCAGAAAGCATTGACACTCATCGGGTCAACATTCAGTTTTTCAGCAATGTAAATTTTCAGCCTTGCCGTGTCAAGTGAAGTGCCCGTGCCGATAATTCTGTACGGCGGCAAGCCTGAAAGCTTCTGTACAAGATTGGAAATCACATCAACAGGATTTGTAACAACAATGAAAAATCCCTTGAACCCCCTCGTCATAACGTGAGGAATAACCTCCTCCGTGATTTTCGCCGCCTTTGCAACCATATCGGGACGACTCTGTCCGGGAATATATTTCGGTGCAGCCGTAAGAATTGCAATGTCAGCGTCAGCACATTCTTCATATCCGCCGCTTTTTACACGGATACTGCTTCTTTCCGCACTCAGTGCGTGCTTCAGATCCTCAGCCTCAGCCCATGCCTTTTCACGGTTGATGTCAAGCATAACAATTTCTCCGCAAAGCTTCTCCAGCGCCAGTCCGTGCGCAACCGCCGCACCTACATTGCCTGCACCGAGAATAACCGTTTTTACTCTGTTTACAGCCATAAAATCAAATCCTTTCCTTAATCGGTATTCTGCAATATTCTGTGCAGAAATATTAATAAAATACCGTGAAATTTTCCATTGACAAAATTGTATATTTGCGGTAATCTTTTTAATGCTGAATAAATGAAAGGAATACATATATGAAAGAACTCACAAGGGGTAATCCCTTTAAAATAATACTTGCATTTGCGCTTCCCATAATTGCAGGAAACCTTTTCCAGCAAATGTATAATATGGTTGATTCAATTATCGTCGGACGTGCAATCGGTGTCGAAGCGTTTGCTTCCCTCGGCTCAACAAGCTACGTTTCCAACCTGCTTATAGGATTCATGTCAGGACTTACAAACGGTTTTTCCATTGTTACAGCACGTCATTTCGGTGCAGGCGACCACGAAAAGGTACGTCGTTCGGTTGCAGGGACAATAATTCTCGGTCTTTCCGTTTCAGCGGTATTCACCGTGCTGAGTATGTTCCTGCTGAAACATTTCCTGCGTCTGCTTGATACCCCCGATGAAATTTTCGATATGGCTTACGGATACATAAGAATAATCCTTATGTTTATGACAACCGCAATGCTCTACAATATGGCAGCGGGTATCCTGCGTGCAGTTGGTGATAGCCTTACTCCGTTGATTTTTCTTATAATATCGTCATTTGTAAATATCGGACTCGATCTGCTGTTTATCGTGAAATTTGATATGGGTATTAACGGAGCTGCCTATGCAACAATTATCTCACAGGCATTTTCGTTTATTCTTTGTTGTATCTATATCCTTATCCGTTTTCCATACCTTATTCCGAAAAAAGAGGAATTCCGGATTACACTTCACGAAGTGGGACAGCTTATGTCAATGGGACTTTCCTTTGCGCTTATGTTCAGTATCGTGGAAATCGGTTCTCTCGTGCTCCAGCGTGCAATCAACGGATTCGGTACGGATACAATTGCCGCACATACCGCTGCAAGAAAAATCTCCAGTATCCTCATGCTTCCTTACAGCGCCCTCGGTTCAGCCTGCGCAACATATTGCAGTCAGAACCTTGGCGCAAACAAACCGCATAGAGTTTTTCCCGGTATAAGAAGCGCAATCCTTATTTCATGGATTTGGTCAGCAGCAGCTATTTTAATCGGCTATACTGCATCAGGATTTATTGTAGAGCTTATTGCAGGTACAGAAAAAACGTATATTGTGGATACAGCCTCAACTTACCTCCGGGTAAATACACCATTCTATTTTGTTCTCGGCGTACTTATCGTAATGCGAAGCTCCCTGCAGGGTCTTGGCAGAAAAACAATTCCCGTTGCAAGCAGTGTAATCGAAATGATTGGTAAAGCAGTTGTAGCATTTGTTCTTGCACCATTGTTAGGTTATTTCGGAGTAATGATTTCCGAGCCTTCCGTGTGGATACTTATGACAATCCTTCTCGTACTCGGATATGTCACCGATAAGGAGCTTATGGCAAAAACCTTTCAAAAAAGGAAAAATAAAGAAAAAGCTTGAAAAAAATAAAACGCTGTGGTACAATTGATACCATAGCGCTTAATTTTTCAGGAGGTATTTAACATGAAGATTAAAAGTGCAGAAGGAACCCTGAATATATTCGGTATAGTTTTTCTGCTGGTTGGTATAATTATGATAGTTGCGAGTATTATGATGTTTGTCAACAATAAGCAGTTTGAAGCACATGCCGAAAAAACAATGGCTGTCATAACTGAGATTGATAGATATACAACCGGAAGCGGAGATGACAGAACAATTCATCATGACGTGTATGTTGAATACAGGGTCGACAGAAAAGTCTATAACCGTATGCTGAACACTTACAATTCATCAATGTACGAGGGCAAGGAAATCGAGGTAATGTATAATCCCGATAACCCTGATGATGTCCGTGTCAATGAAAATGTTGGTTCGGTAATTCTTATAATTATGGGATTGGTTTTCGGAGCTATAGGCGGTGGCATATTCTTTACAAATGTTATCGCAGGCGGAAAACGCAAAAAGCTTCTTGCCGACGGCGATAGAGTAACAGGTACAATTACCAACGTAATTACCGTTATGAATGTCAGAATAAACAATAGACACCCGTTTAAAGCCGAGGTTGAGGTAATTGACCCATATACAGGCGAAAAATATCTCTACAGCTCAAAGCAGGTAATGGACGATATATTTTATATGATTGGATCAACAGTAGATGTCTATGTTGATCGCAACGATAAGAGTATGTATTATGTTGACCTTGACAGCGTTGAGGTTGATGATTATTCTGCAGGAAAGGTGCACGATTTCAGATAAGGAGTACATATGCGACATACGCCGTTTTCAAATAAGTATTTTGTCCTTGCACTTATTCCCCTGGCATTAATCCTTATCGCAATCGGCTTGTTTCTTGTAATTGACTATAAGCATTTCTGTTCCAATTCAATCGTAACAACAGGGTGGATAAAAAAAGCTTACGTTTATGAGGACTGGGACTCCGAAAGATATAATCATTGTGATGTGATTGCAGCATATAAAGTCGGAGATAAGGAGTATCATCTCTATATCTCAAATTATGAAAAGGGTAGAAAGGTCCGTCGGGGAATTTATGAGGGCAGAAGCGTTGAAGTGATGTATGATAAAGAGCATCCTGCTGAGTCAAGAACTACGGAAACGCCATACAATAAGAGTATGTGTCTTATAGGAGCAGGTGTAATTTCATTGCTGCTGAGCTTTATTCTGCACAGAAGAAATCACCGTTATGACAAAATTATCAGAAATGGAATAATTCTTGATGCAGCCGTTACAGCGGTTGTAGATGCATACGCTGACAATACAAATATTTTTTCATATGTAATTGATAAGCTGTTTTCTCATGGTATGTCACCCGGAGTAAATTACGGAAAGAGCGGAAAGCTTATTTGCGAGTGGTGCAACCCTGTAAACGGTCAGGTGTATAAATTCAGCTCGCTGGCTATGGATAATGCTATGCGTGATTATGTTGGAAAAAGCGTTAAAGTTTATGTTGACCCTGATAATTATAATGAATATTACGTTGACGTTGATAGTGTAATAAATCAGCCGTTAAAATAAGATAAGGAGAACTCTTATGCAGCCCAAACGCAACTACTTCCTTGAACAGCAGAAAATTTTAAAGCAGTCCGACAGCGAAAACCCGCCAAAGCTTCTGCTTCATAGTTGCTGTGCACCATGTTCAAGTGCCGTGCTGGAGTACCTCTCCCAGTACCTCTCCATAACAGTTTTCTATTACAATCCCAATATCTTCCCTGAAGCAGAGTTTCTCCACCGTATCGACGAGCAGAAACGCCTTATCGAACAGCTTCCCGTGAAGAACAAAATCAGCTTTGTTGAACGCGGCTGGCACCCCGACCGCTTCTATGACGCAATCAAAGGACTGGAGCATATCCGTGAGGGAGGAGAACGTTGCTTTGCCTGCTATCGCCTGCGCCTTGAAGAAAGCGCAAAGCTGGCAAAAGAATTAGGCTGTGATTATTTTACAACAACCCTCTCAATCAGCCCATATAAAAACGCACCCAAGCTCAACGAAATAGGGGAGGAGCTTGCCGAAAAATACGGCGTAAAGCATCTTCCCTCCGATTTCAAGAAAAAGAACGGCTACAAACGAAGCGTGGAGCTTTCCGCAGAGTACGGTCTGTACCGTCAGGATTACTGCGGATGTGTTTTCTCCAAAAAGGAGAGGGAAAATGGTTGATAATAGTGTAATCGGGAAGTTGAGTGCTAATTTAAGTACAATACTTCAAGTTGAAATAGCCGCAGGAAATGAGGTCTGTGAAACAAGTACAGGCGGATTTTCCAACTGTTCAGACAACCATTTGTTTGTGTGTCTGAAATATCCCTTTAAAACAACGATAAGGAATGATTTAGCTGGAATTATATACAGAAACATAGATGACAGACATTATTGGAAAGCTGAATATGATGATATAGAAAATCATCAGACGTTAGCTTGTAAATTTTGAAAGATAAAGAAATGAGCCTGAGAAAAATCTCAGGCTCATTTTGTTGTATAGTTAAACCCCCAGTTTTACTGGGGGTTCAGAGCTTATAGCTATGGACAAAAACCTCCTTGCAAATTATAATAAAAGCAGGTTTGCCGACCGCAATTAAAATAATGACAAGGAGGAAATGTCAATGAATGACATTAATAGTTTATCACACTCAAAGTGGAATTGCAAGTACCATATAGTATTTGCACCGAAGTACAGAAGGCAAGTAATATATGGAAAGATAAGGGTAGATATAGGAGTAATACTTCGAAAATTATGCGAACAAAAAGGTGTAAACATAATAGAAGCAGAAACCTGTCCCGACCATATACATATGCTGGTAGAAATACCGCCAAAGTTAAGTGTGGCACAATTCATGGGATATTTAAAGGGAAAAAGTTCCCTGATGATATTCGATAGACACGCAAACTTGAAGTATAAATATGGTAACAGACATTTCTGGTGCAGAGGATATTATGTAGATACAGTAGGAAAGAATGAAAAACGCATTGCAGAATATGTAAGGAACCAGTTACAAGAAGATATAGCGTGCGACCAAATAAGTTTTAAAGAGTATACCGACCCGTTCACGGGTGAGCCAGTAAATCAGGGCAAATAAAAAGACAGCCCCTTGAGGGGCTGCCCGTGAATCAAATGTGGTTGGCAGACTTTTCAGAACCACTTGAGTGGTAAGGGTCGTACCAAGCCCTTTAAGGGCTTTTGCATACCACCCGTTTTACGGGTGGTTTTGATTATTACTTTTTAACAGCAATCAAAAACTTAATCTTCTTGCCTTCCTCCGAGAACATTCTCTCGTGTTCAGTAACAAGATTGTACTGATAATCGCTTGCGTGCAGGTCACGGGTAAGATATGTAACCTCAAAATTTGCCTCCTTGAAGTAGTCCAGTGACTCCTCAAAAAGCTCATCATCGTCTGTCTTGAAATGAATTTCGCAACCGTCCTTCAGAAATACACGGTATTGATTAAGCTGACGTGTGTGTGTGAGTCTGCGCTTGTTGTGCTTGTCCTTCGGCCACGGATTGCAGAAATTGATGTACAGACGGTCAAGCTTGTCATTCTCATCAAAGGAAGTGAGAATTTTCTCAATGTTCTGGGAAACAAGCTTCAGGTTGTCAACCTCTCTGCCAGCCTCCTCAAATGCCTTTGCAACCGTTCTTCTGGCTACACCAAGCATATCGCTCTTGATGTCCATAGCAAGCCAGTTCACATCAGGATATTTCAGCGCAGCCTGTGCAGCAAATCCGCCCTTTCCGCAGCCAAGCTCAGCGTAAAGAGGCTTGTCGTTAGGAAAAACGCTGTTCCACTTGCCCTTGTATTCCTCAGCATGTTCAATATAGTATGGGCAAACAGCCAGTTCGGGACGTGCCCACTTTTTTCTTCTTATTCTCATAAATATTTCCTTTCCTGTACAAATAATGTAAATTGCATTTCCTATTGTAGCATATTGCAACAAAAAAAGCAAATTTTTTATGTGAATTATAGTGTTGATTTTGCAAATGAAATGTGATATAATTTAATTGTATCTATGAAAATTATGTTAAGGAGATATTTGAAGATGGGTTACAAACAGGATTTTATCAAGTTTATGGTTGACTGCGGAGTGCTTACTTTCGGCGACTTCACACTCAAGAGCGGCAGAAAGGCGCCTTATTTTATTAACTGCGGCAACTATAAGACAGGTGCTCAGCTCAACAAGCTGGGTGAATTCTATGCAGAATGTATCATCGATAACAATATTCCAGTTGAAACACTTTTCGGACCAGCCTATAAGGGTATCCCTCTCGCAGTTTCCGCTGTAACAGCTCTTAGCAGAAAGGGCGTTGACGTGGCTTATTGCTTCGACCGTAAGGAAGTAAAGGACCACGGCGAGGGCGGTATGTTCATCGGCAAGCAGCTTGCTGACGGAGAAAAGGTTGTTATCATCGACGACGTTATGACATCAGGCAAGGCTCTGCGTGAGTCAATGCCTAAGCTCAAGTCCGCTGCTGATGTTAATGTTACAGGTATGGTTATCACTGTTGATAGAATGGAAAAAGGACAGGGCGATATGTCCGCTGTTCAGGAAGTAAAGCGCGACTTCGGAATTGATGTATATTCCATCGTTACAATTGCAGATATCATTGAAGCAATTGAGAACGATGTTGTTCCGGGTAAGGAATACCTGGAAAAAATGATTGAATACCGAAACGTGTACGGTGTTTGATTGAAATAGAAATCCCGTTTACAGCGGCAGACGGGGTTGAGTGTCCAAAATAAAACATTTCAAGCCGCTGAGAAACGGAGCATACAATGAGTGTCATTTTTGATTTGACTGTTGCAGGTCCCGAAATACTTGATGCCGTAATCTTTATGGAGAAATCTCCTGCTTATGCTGCATTCAAGGAGGAAATTGAAAAAATTCTTGCTGACTTCAACAAGAACTCCAAGTTCGGACAGAATATGGAAATTGACGTAAAAAATCTCGTTGAATCTTCTTCCGATGCCGTAAAGAATATGCACAGAGCATTCCTTATCTGGACATTCCATGAGGATAAGTCTGCCAATAAGGAAGAAACACGTTACGAAACCTTCCTCAAGCTTTTTTTCAAGGCTCAGGAAAAAAATCTTGTTGCACTTAACGGCGGAAAGAAAAATATTGCTTCCAATGAAGTAGCTTCCTTTAAGGAAAAATACATAGAAGAAATTGCAAAGAATGCCGAGCTTTTCAACAGCCTCAAGGAATTCTTCTCAGGTTATGTTTATGGCTATTTCTTCAACTATCTTACTGAACAGGAAGTAATGAGGGATTACGCTGAATTTATCGTTTGCCTCGGTATCATGTCCAACAAGATTACCACAAGCGAAACAGCAAAGCAGAAAATTCTTCCTAAGATGGCTATCCTTCTCAACAATGACCGCTTCAAGTATATCGGCGGTGAGATTCCACTCGATGTAATGATGGAACAGGTTTATGACCGTTTCTGCTTTACAGGTCTTACAGATGAGGAAGAAACCGAAATTAAGGAAACTCTCGAAGCATGCATTATGGATGCTTACGCATACAATGAAGCTGATAACCTTATCAACGACGACGTAATGGTTAACGTTATGAGCAAGTTCAATAAGGACTATATCTGTGCTTCAAGCTTTGCTGAAGACCTCCAGAAGAGCACCTTTGACGGAGTACGTACATTCCTTGATACTGATAAGAATGACATGGGCGAATTCACTGTTGCAAAGGTAACACAGATTGTTTCCGATAAGTGTGCAGCAAATCATGATGCTTACTATACTTCTGAGCGTGAGCCTGTTCTCGAATTCGGTCTTGGTAAGGATATGAAGGGCTATCAGTATCCGCTTACATTCAAGAGCGGCAGTGAATACTGGTTTACAGATATCTATAAGGTTGTTATTGCTCCAGCTTGTGATAAGGCAATCTATATCGATGTAAACGAAGCTGACCTGCCTCTTAATCTGTTCCCATTTGCAGGTCCTGCGCTCAAGACAAATATCATCCGTGTGTTTGGCAGCATAGAGTCAGAGAACTATTCTATCCGTTCCGACAAGCGCAATGTACTTGTTGAAATCAATGCTCTCAACGGTGCAAAGAACCTTTCCGATGTGGACAAGAAGATGAAGGCGCTCGAAAAGCTTCTTTATGTAATTTCAGGTAACATGGATGCTGTTTCCTATCGTAAGCTTCTTAATGAAAATGTATTTGATACAAAGCTTTACGACGATTATATCCGTTACCGTATGGACTGTATCTTTGCAAAGGGTATGAAGGATCTTGAAACAAAGAAAACTCTCCTCGACGAGCTTAACAAGATCGGCTGATTTAAGCTGTAATTCAATAAACATTATGCACCCGTGCCTTATGACATGGGTGCTGTTTGTTCTTAGTAAAAAATTAACAGAATAAATTTGCTGTAGGTGTTTACAAAAGAGAGAAAATAATGTATAATAATAAATTACAGAATAGTTTTTTATGTTAAGGAGAACCTAAATGCGAGTTATTACAGGTACCGCAAGAGGCAGAAAATTAAGAACACTTGAGGGCAACGACGTGCGCCCTACTACCGATAAGGTTAAAGAGGCTATTTTTTCCATTGTACAGTTTGATATAGAAGGCTCAGCAATCCTCGACCTGTTTGCAGGTTCTGGTCAGATGGGTATTGAGGCTCTGTCAAGAGGCGCAAGTTCCTGTGTTTTTGTTGATAACAGCCGTACTTCAATTGAAGTTGTAAAGGAAAATGTTGCCACAACAGGATTCCAGAAACAGTCAAGAATTTCAAACATCGAAAGCGCAAACTTCCTGAAAATGAGCGTTGATAAATTCGATATCGCATTCCTTGACCCTCCGTATGAAAAAGGAATAATTGAAGCTTCAATGCCGCTTCTTGCTTCAAAAATGTCCGACAGAGGCATTGTTGTATGTGAGCACGAAAAGGGACTCGTTCTTCCGGAAGAATACGGAAACCTTAAAAAGCATAAGGTGTATAAGTATGGTAAAATCGAAGTTACTGTGTACAGAACAGGAAATGGGGAAGATGAAGAATGAGCAAGAGAATAGCAGTTTGCCCCGGAAGCTTTGACCCAGTAACATTAGGTCATAGGGATATCATTCAGAGAGCCTCAAAGCTGTTTGATAAGGTTATCGTGCTTGTTTCGGTAAATGCAATGAAAAATCCAAGCTTTACAGCCGTTGAGCGTGTAAAGCTGATTGAAAAGGTTACAGCTGACCTTGACAATGTCGTTATCGATATCAACGACGGTCTGCTGGCTGATTATGTAAAAAAAGTCGGCGCGTGCGCAATCATCAAGGGTCTGCGTGCGGTTTCTGACTTTGAGTATGAATTCCAGATGGCACTGGCAAATAAAATTCTCTATGACGGAGCAGAAACCGTGTTTCTGACAACAAGTGCAGAGAATATGTACCTGTCATCAAGCGTCGTGAAGCAGATTGCTTCATTCGGCGGTGACATTACCCACTTTGTGCCTGAGTGTATTCTTGAGGATATCAAAGCAAGACTCTGGAAAGAGCCTGAGGAAATAAAATAAATGATTCAGGAAAGGATTTGAAAATATGGTTACAATTATTGACGATATTCTTGATATGATGGACGATATGCTTGACAATGCTTCCTCTGTTCCGTTTTCAGTGAAGAAATCCATCATCGACTGCGACCAGATGCGTGATTACATAAATGAAATCCGCCTTAATCTTCCGCAGGAAATCAAGCAGGCCAAGCTGATTGTCCGTGACAGACAGTCCATTATCAACGATGCTAATAAAGAAGCCGACAGCATTGTCCGTCGTGCAGAGGACAGAGCAAAGGTTATCGTATCCAACGATGAAATCACAAAGGCAGCAAAGGCAAGAGCCGTTGAAATGGTTAATCAGGCACAGGCGAAATCAAAGGAAATCAAGAATGCCGCAAATAAATATATTGACGACGTTCTTGTTCAGGCAGAGGAATGCTTGCAGGCTAACCTTGCCGATATAAGAAAGACAAGACAGGCTGTGAAGTCAATTCCAAGTAACGCTCAGCCACAGAAACCGAATAAATAAAATTAAGGGTACCGAACGGTACCCTTTTTGTTTTATCCCATCAAATCACCCCGTAACAGCATCAGCAGCTTCTTTTCACGCCGTGAAACCTGCACCTGCGTCATACCAAGCTTTTGCGCCGTTACAGTCTGGGTCATATCCTTGAAATAGCGGAAATAAATCAGCTTCCTGTCCTTTTCATCAAGTGCGGAAAGAGATTGTCTGAGGGAAATCAAATCTACAAGTTCGTGGTCTGGGGATGGGGACGCTATGTCAAGCTGTCCCTCGTCACCCTCATCTGAGTTGTCCGTCAGCGATATCAGCGGAAGATTTACCGCCAGAGCTTCCGCAACATCCTCAGGAGATGAACCAGTCATATCTGCAAGTTCCGAAATCGTAGGTTCACGTCCTTGCATAAGAATAAAATGCTCTTTTGCACGACTCAGCTTCAACCCCAGTTCACGAACAGAACGGCTTACCTTGATTGTACCGCCGTCACGGAAAAGCCGTCTGATTTCGCCGAGGATTACAGGTACAGCATAAGTAGAAAACTTTACACCTCTGTCACGGTCAAATGCGGAAGCCGCCTTTACAAGCCCCACACAGCCTGCACCATAAAGGTCATCATATTCAATACCCTTGCCGCGGAAACGGTTTGCACAAAGATGAACAAGTCCGAGGTTATCTTCAACAAAGCTATCATTTTTTAATGCATTCACAGTTATTATGACCACGCTTCGTGAGAAGCGTGTGTCCTCCTCTCTCGATGTTTTGTGATTTCCGTTAGAAAATTTCGGACTTTAGTCCGAAAAACAAAACTCGGGTCTGAAAATTTTTTCAGACTTTTCCTTTCGTAAGTTTATGTATCAGACTGCTTCGAAAGAATTTTTCTTTTCATAATAACCGTCGTGCCCTTGCTTTCAGTGCTCCGTACAGCAACCTTGTCCATAAAGCTTTCCATAACCGCAAAGCCAAGTCCCGCACGTTCTTCCTCAGGCGCAGAAGTGTAAAGAGGCTCCATTGCCTGCCTTATATCAGATATTCCGCAGCCATTATCACGGATTTTTATGTACAGTACATTGCCCTCAAGATGACGTGCAACAATTTCGATTTTGCCGTGAGTTCCTCGGTAAGCGTGAACAATACAATTCGTAACCGCTTCTGAAACAGCGGTTTTTATTTCGCCTATTTCTGACACGGACGGGTCAAGCTGTGCCGTAAAAGAGGAAATAACCGACCTTGCAAGTCCCTCATTGCAGCTGTTGCTTGGAAAGGATATTTTTATTTCATTCAGAATTTTCATTTTTTCACTTCCTTATGTTTTATTTGATAACAGCAAGCCTGTCCAGACCTGCAAGACGCATAACCTTTTTAATCTGAGTACCCGTGTTTTCAATAACAATAGTACCGCCGTAAGGCTTTATGCTGTTGTAACGTCCGATGACAAGTCCAATTCCGGAGCTGTCCATAAAGGTTACTCCGTCAAAATCCAGCACAAGACGATCAGGACGATGACGGTCAATAGCAAGGTCGATGTCATCACGGATAGACTTTGCGTTATGATGGTCAACCTCACCGTTTATTCGTGCAATAACTGTGTTTTCATCAGTGTCAATAATAACATTCATATCATTAATCATGCTTTAAGCATGTCCTCCTCTCTGACAGTATTTTGCTGAAAACTATTTTACAGCAGTTCGGGTGCAGAATATGTCGGAATGTGCGTTAATCCGATAAAATATAACGTTGAAAAAAATGTCATTTTGTGGTATAATAAAGTTTATAGCACGTGAAAGGCAAAGTGCACAAAATGTCATTTGTAAATTTGTGCAACAATTACCCATAAAAACAACCTTACCAAACAGTATATAAATTAGCAAGGGGTGATAACGGTATGACTGACAGACAGTTTGAACGCCGTATACTGCTTATCCAGCAGGGCGACAAACAGGGTCTGAAGGAAATCTACGACGAATACGGTAAGACCATTTATCAGAGCGTGTACCTGATTTTACACAATCAGCAGGACGCCGAGGATATAACGTCGGAATTCTTTTTAAAGCTGTGGAAAATAGCCGATACATACTGCTTCGGAGGCAAGCATAAGCGCTGGCTTGTTACGATAGCAAGAAATATGGCTCTCGACCTGCTGAAAAGGCAGAAACGTGAACAGCTGACCCTTGATGAGGACAATGAAAATTCTGCTGCAAATGAAATAGCAGATACAACGTCTACAGAAGATACCGTTACCGGGAAGCTTGCGGTTGCAGAAGCACTTGAATACCTTGATGAAAGCGAGCGGGAAATCGTCAATATGAAAATTCTCGCCGATATGACCTTCAAGGATATTGCCGCCGTTCTCGGAAAGCCGCTTGGAACAGTAACCTGGAAATACAGGAACGCAATCTCCAAGCTGAGAAAATATGTCGGGGAGGTGCAGTCCGTATGAATAACAGGAAAATAGAACAGCTTTACAAATCTCACGCGGAGAACACTGCGCCCGATATGGACGCTCTCTGGGAGAGAATTGAAAGCAATCTCGAAGAAAAAACAGATGAGGCAATAACCTCAAAACCAATTCGCAGAAACATTTCATTCACTAAGAAAACAGCCCTTGCAGCAGCTTGTGTTGCCGCACTTATCATCGTTCCTGTTGCTGTGAGAAATATGGATATCTCCAACAGCGATATGGCAATCAATTCCGCCCCTATAGCAGAAGCACCTGCACTCGACGGGGCAGCAGATTTTGCACCTGAGGAAAATTATTTTAACAGCAAGTCCGAACAGAATGGAGAAATGGCAGATGAAGAAATTATTGAAGCACCTGCCGCTGAAGAAGATAATGTAATGGAAGATGCAGCAGGCGCAGTTCAGCAAGCTATCCGTTACGAAGATTTACAGCTTTCTTACACAGATGCACCGCTTACCCCTTACGGTGCAACAGCAGGAGACGATTTCTTCGTTGAGGAAAATGTACTTGTTGAAACGGATATAATAGTCAACGCTTATATCGACCGTGTTTACAGCGGAGGTGACGGTGAAATCTGCTACGAAATTACCGCCGACAACGTGGAAACAGGCGAAAGGGAAAGCATCTACATCACAAGCCGCACCCCTTATGTAATGCTTGAAGACAGATGCTACATTCTTCCTATGAAAGCTGACGAAACAGGTTACAGCCTTGCTTTTGAAAATGCACCGCAGATTGAATGTACCCTCGATGGCGGTTACATCTTCCACAACGGCTGGGAAAGCCTTGACGAAAACGCACTTGATGTAATCTACCCACAAGGCGGAGTGGACGACTTCTTCTACGACAGAATGAAATTTTCCTATGGCACTCTCGACAACCTTATCGAAAAGTGGCACGATATTAAAGACTAAAGAAAAGGTGATACTATGAAAAGAGTTTTAGCAATTCTTTTGAGCACGTCAATGCTGACTGGATGCGGCTTGTTCACAGGTAAAATTCCCGAGGAAAAGCTTGAAGTAATCGAAAGTGAAGTGAATACGCAGATGGAGGTGCCCGAAGTGACCGAGTTTACCCCGCTTGAAGCAGTGTACACATCCGAAGAAATATCAGGCAACTTCAATGCCGCATTCATCAAGGAAGCATTGAAAAATCAGGACAACGTCATAGTATCACCATTGAGCGCAAAAATGGTGGTCAATATTGCCGCAATGGGCGCAGACGAGGGTTCAGTAACTCAGCAGGAATTGCTCAGCCTTTTCGGTTACGAAAGCGTAAACGAAATGAAGGGCGAGAGCAAGAACCTTATGGACGAACTCAACCGTGAGAATGGCACGCTTACCACAAACAATTCCTATTGGAAATCAGATAAGCTTGCCGAAATCAATAAGGATTATGCCGAACAGCTTGAAGCCGTGTTCAGAGCCGAAAGCTACAGCGCAGACCTCACATCAGCAAAGTTTGTCAAAGACCTGAATAAATGGGTTAAGGACAATACAAACGGATTAATACCCAAACTTCTTAACCAGCCGCTAGATGGTACAGCACGTCTTGCTCTTGTCAACACTCTTTACTTCAACAATGAGTGGCAGTATAAATTTGAAAGCTATGCAACTTACGAAAAGGAATTCTACGGCAACAAGGGTACAGAAAATGTCCCAACAATGCATCAGAGCCTGCTTGACCTTGAGTACGGTGAGGGAAGCAAATTTAAATCCGTGACAATGCCTTATACAGATGGCTCGGTAATGAACATCTATCTCCCGAAGGATGAGGACGCAAACATTGCCGATATCATTTCTGAAATGAACCTTGATAAGCTTACCGAGGAGCTTGAAGCAAAGCGTACCGAGAAAATGGTCAACATTGCAATACCCAAATTTGAGTGTGACTACAGCGGATCGCTGAAAGAAATGCTCCAGTTTTTGGGTGTAAACAGAGCCTTTGACCCTTACTGCGGAGAATTCAACGCAATGGCAGAGGACGAACAGCTTTACATATCCTCAATAATTCAGGCGGCAAAAATCAAATGCGACGAAGAAGGAACAGAAGCCGCTGCCGCAACAATGGCAGTTATGGCTTTAGGTTGTGCACCTATGGAAGAACCCCCGATAGAATTTATCGTAGACCGCCCCTTTATGTACGAAATCAAATCTCCGTCAGGCGAAACCCTGTTTATGGGAGTAATACAGAACTTTAGCAACTGACATTTTTGAAAGGATTGATATTATGAAAAAGACAAGAAGAATTTTTAATACAGCAATCGCTCTTACCCTTTGTGCAAGCATGTTAACAGCCTGCGGAAGCGATATGAGTGAAATTGTACCTCAAAGTGAAGCAAAAGGTGGTGCATCAAATGGTGCTGTAGCCGATAATTATTCCCCTTCAACAACAGCAGCAATGGTAGAAGTAAACACAGCCCCCGCCGCTGAGGATTTCTATTACGCCGATGAAGAAGCTGTTAAGGAAGCACCATCTGAAAATAATTTCTGGGATTTAGTTTCAACTCAGGGCAACAGAGATAACAGCACAGCAAATAAGTTCACATATGACGACTACTTCAATACTGAAGAATACAACGAAATCATAGAAAACGGCTATAAGTCCGTTGCCGCAAATCCGCTCTCCACATTTTCAATCGACGTTGATACAGCGTCCTACGCAAACGTCCGCAGAATGATTGAGTACGGCGACTATATCAATCCCGACGCAGTCCGTATCGAAGAATTCATCAACTATTTCGACTACGATTACTCCGAGCCGACAACAAACGACCCGTTCTCAGTAAACGTGGAAATGTCCGATTGCCCATGGAATGAAGAAACAAAGCTTATGCTGGTAGGCTTAAAGGCAGAGGACATCAAGAAGTCTGACCGTGAACCACTCAACCTTGTTTTTCTTATCGATGTCAGTGGCTCAATGTTCTCCGAAGATAAACTCCCTCTCGTGCAGAAAGCTTTTACAATGCTTACAGAAACCCTCACAGAAGATGACAGAATTTCCATCGTAACCTACGCAGGTGACGAAAGAGTTGTCCTCAAGGGTACAAGCGGCGAGGACAAGGACAAGATTATCGACGCAATCAACAGCCTTGAAGCAGGCGGCTCTACATACGGCGAAGCAGGTATCAACCGTGCATATGACCTTGCAGAAAAATATTTTATTGACGGCGGCAACAACCGTGTAATCCTTGCAACAGACGGCG
>JAZUSM010000032.1:0-7533 GCA_045606725.1 Oscillospiraceae bacterium
GTGCTACATCATGCTGGCACCGTTCATGATTTTCTTCCTCGTGTTCACTATAATTCCTGTTTGTCTGGCTCTGCCTATCGGCTTTACTGATTTTGATATGGCACACTTCCCGCCGAAGTTTGTCGGATTCCAGAACTTCTATACAATGTTCCTTGAGGACGACGTATTTATCGGCGCTATCAGAACAACACTTATTTTCGCTATCTTTACAGGTCCGCTCAGCTATGTGCTCAGCTTCTTCCTTGCTTGGCTCATCAACGAGCTTCATCCTGTACTCAAGACAGTATTTACACTTATTTTCTATGCACCTTCTATGGCAGGTAACATCTACTTCGTATGGCAGCTCATCTTCTCGGGCGATACATACGGTTACCTCAACGCTGCACTTACTTCCCTCGGTATCACAACAGCTGCTATTCAGTGGCTTACCGACGCGAACTACGTGCTTATCTGCGTAATCATCGTTCAGCTGTGGGTATCCATGGGCGCAGGCTTCCTTGCTATGCGTGCAGGTTTCCAGGGCATCGACAAGGCGATGTATGAAGCAGGTGCTATCGAAGGTATCAGCAACAGATGGCAGGAGCTTTTCTTCATTACAATCCCTTCTATGGGACCACAGCTCATGTTCGCTGCTGTAATGCAGATTGTATCCGCGTTTACTGTTGATATCGTAGGACGTAGCCTCGCAGGCTTCCCGTCCACAGACTACAAGGTTCATACCATTATGACTCACGCTTTCGACTACGGTTGGATTCGTTACGAAATGGGTTACTCTTCCGCTATCTGCTTTGTCCTGTTCCTTGCAATGCTGGTATGTAACAACCTCATCGGCAAGCTTCTGGGCAAGTACATGAACTGAGAATCGAGGTGAGGAATACATAATGGCTAAAAAAGAACTGAAGCCTTCTCAGATTGCGGCTCAGATTGAAGCTGAAAACGCTGCTGCGCTGGAAGCTCTGAGAAAAAGGCGTGAAAAAGAGCATGCTAAGATGGAAAAGTCCAAGGGTACCAACAAGCAGGTTGGTAAGAGCTGGAAAAACGATATCGGTATTTTCCTCTTCCTTACATTCCTCGGTCTGTTCATGCTTCTCCCTATCTACATCGCAATCGTGACATCTATCAAGCCGGTAAATGAAATCTTCATCATGCCGCCTCGTCTTTATGCGATGGACCCTACTTTTGACAACTTCAAGGATCTCTTCGTTGTTGCTAACAACTCATGGGTTCCTTTCTCCAGAAACGTGTTCAACAGTATCTTCGTTACTGTTACTGCAACCGTTCTCCACGTGCTTTTTGCTTGTACAGCAGGTTTTGTACTTGCAAAGTGCAGATTCCCGGGCGTTAAGGTTATCAACAAAATCGTTGTAATCGCCCTCCTCTTCAACAGCCAGGTTACATACATCATGCAGTATATCGTAATGGCTAAGCTGGGTATGATCAACACATATTCCGCGCTTATCCTCCCTCTTATCGCTTCCTCTATGGGTCTTTACCTTATGATTCAGAGCGTTAGTACAATTCCTGACGCTATGATTGAAGCGGCTAAGGTGGACGGCGCAGGTCTTATGCGTATATGCTGGGGCATTGTAATGCCGAACTCCAAACCTGCTGTAATGACAATTATCATCTTCCAGTTCCAGGCGGCTTGGAACTCCAACGGTGGTTCACTCGTATACGATGAAGCACTCAAGACCATTCCGACTGTTGTTCAGCAGATTGCTGCAGCAGGTATCGCTCGTCAGGGTGCGATTGCGGCTTCCGCAGTTGTGCTTATGATTCCGCCGCTTGCTATCTTCATCGCTGCCCAGAGTAACGTTATGGAAACTATGGCGCACGCAGGAATGAAAGACTAAAAAAATTCTTCGAATTTTTTTAGTCTCCGAGTTTTCCGCTTTGCTGACGCAAAACGAAAACATCGCGGGTTGTGTAACGAATAAAGTATTATTCGGAACTGATTTTAATTTGATTTATGGAGGGATAATATGTCAGGCTTGAAAAAGCTTACTTCGCTTATTTCAGCAGCGGCACTCAGTATTTCCGTTCTTGCGGTAAATACCTCCGCGCTGGAAACATATGACCCTTACAGCTATGACAGATGGGGTGACCCTGTTGCTTCTCAGGCAGGTTACACCGCTGAAAAATATGTGGACGGAAACACAATCGGCTGCGGTGCTCTCAATGAGCCTGCTGACCTGTTTATTTCACATGACAACCTTATGTACATAGCAGATAAGGGTAACAACAGAATTGTTGTCACTGACCTTGATTTCAAGTTCAAGAAAGAAATGAAGGAATTCAAGTACAGTGATGCAATGGTTAAGGACGTTACTGTAGCTGCCGACGCTCTCGGCGATATGTCAAAGGAGGAAAAGCCTCTCGAAGCAGGCGATTATGTGCTTGCTTTTGATAAGTCTTCCTCAAAGTTCAAGGTTCTTACAACAAAGGGCGTTGATACAAAATTTGATGTCAAGGAAAAAGATGTAAAGGTTACAGGTACTGTCGGAATTACAAACGGTGACAGAATTGCTGTAAATTATGACGGTGCTTCCCTTACTGTAAAGGGCAGCGGAATGAGCGCTTCCCTTGCAAAGCCTACAGGCGTGTATGTTGACCAGTACACAGGCTTTGTGTATGTTTGTGACACTGAAAACGACCGCGTAATCAAGTGCGATACAAACGGCAACATCGACAGACTTTTCGGTAAGCCTACAGACGCACTTTACGATCAGGCTCTTACTTACAACCCAAGCAAGGTTCTTGTTGACAAGGCAGGCAACGTTTATGTTGTTGTTAAGTCACAGACAAAGGGTGCGGTAATGTTCAATTCCCAGGGCGACTTCCTGGGCTTCTACGGCGCTAACCGTGTTGAACAGACTGCTGAGGTTCTCGCAAATGCTTTCTGGGATCTCATTTCCACTGAGGCACAGCGTGACCGTTCCACAAAGCAGACTCCTATCGGCTTCTCTAACTTCGATATTGATGATGACGGTTTTATCTTCACCGTTACAGAATCTCAGGAAACTACCACTGACCTTGTCAAGAAGCTCAACCCAAGAGGCGATAACATCCTCGACTCACTGGGCGCTGCTGAAATGACTTTCGGTGATATTCCTCCTGCATACTACTCAATCTATGCAAAGAATTCCAGCCTTACCGACATCGACCTCGGTCCTAACGGCGAGCTGAATATTCTTGACTTCCAGCACGGTCGTATCTTCCAGTACGACAAGGAATGCTGGCTGCTGTTCATCATGGGCGGCAAGGGAAGCCAGCTCGGCTTGTTTGAATCCGCTGTAGCAATTGAAAGCTACGACAACAAGCTTTATGTCCTCGACTCCATCAAGGATAACATCACAATCTTTACAAGAACAGTTTTCGGTGAAATTGTTACCGAGGCTGCCAACCTCTACAATGACGGTCTTTACGAGGAATCCCTCGAGCCTTGGCAGAATGTTCTGAAGTATGACGGTAACTACCGCCGTGCTTATATCGGTATCGGTAATGCGCTCTACAACAAGTATGAGTATGAGGAAGCTATGGAATATTTCGAGATTTCCATCAGCCGTGACCGATACAACAGAGCTTTCGAGGGTTACAGAGATATCTGGCTCAAGGCTAATTATATGAAGTGCATCATTGCTATTGTTGTACTTGTAATTCTCAGTTTCGTCTATAAGCATTTCCGCAAGAAGGGCTCTATTGTTTACCCTTGGGAAAGAAGACGCAGAAAGGGTGGTGTGTAATATGCTGGATTTGACAAAGGGACAATTCGTTAAACACGTTGTTACTCACCCTTTTGAGGGTTTTGAGGACCTGCGCTGGAAAAAAGCAGGCTCTATGGGTATTGCATTTTTCGTGGTATGCATGCTGTTCGTTCAGCAGGTTGCATACAGCAGACTTTACGGTTTCCAGTATTACTCTGATTATGACAAGATTTTCAACATTGTACCGTATATCTTCAAGAGCTTTATCATATTCGGTACATGGGTAGTCGCAAACTGGGCGATGTGTACGCTCTTTGACGGCGAGGGAACAATGAAGAATATCTTCATCAACTCCGCTTATGCGCTTATTCCGTATATCTCCGGTTACCTTATCGGTACAATAATGTCACATTTCCTTATCAAGGATGAATACGTATTTATCCAGTCTATCGAAATCATCGGTACATGCTGGAGCTTCGTTCTCCTTATCTCGGGAATCAAGGCTGTGCATCAGTTCTCGTTCGGAAAGACAATTGCACTTATGCTGCTGACAATTGCGGCAATGATTGCTATCCTGTTCCTGCTCGTACTTCTTCTTACACTGTTCCAGCAGGTTATCATCTTTATTCTTTCCATCTATACAGAACTGTCCTACAGACTCAGAGTTTAAAATACTAAAAACGAAAAGTGGTGAAATAACGAATGCAGAAAAGGTTGAAAAAGCTGATTGCCTGCTTCTGCTGCGTAGCAATGATGGTGCCTTTGTGTGCCTTCCCTGTAAGCTCTGAAAGCGAGCCTGCTTCCGAAGCTTCGGGCGAGGAGGATATGGGATCATATGCTATGAGCACGGAGGAACCTCTCATTACTGATGAACAGGCATTGGCTGAGATGAAGCTTGCTGCCGAAAACGGCAAAATGGCTCTCTACTATAACAAGGACGGCGACATTGCTCTTGTTGATAAGAAAACAGGTGAAGCATGGTGGTCAAGTCCTATAAATGTTGACGCTGCTGCAGGTAAGGCGGCTCAGAAGACAAAGCTGAAGTCCTCTATGACTATGACTTTCGCTCAGCCTTCAAAGAGAAATACTACCGACCAGAACAGCGCTGACATGAAGGTTAAGTGCAAGGTTGCGGTAAACAAGGTTTCCGACGGTCTTGAACTTAAATATGTTTACGGAAACGCTTCAATCACTGTTCCTGTAACATATACCCTTCACGACGATTACCTTGGCGTAAGCGTCGATACAGCGGGTATCATTGAAGAGGACAGCGATAAGATTGTTACAAAGCTTTGTCTTCTGGGCGCATTCGGTGCGGCTGAGCCTACAGAAAAGGGTTACTACGTTGTTCCTGACGGAAGCGGCGCAATAATCAATTTCAACAACGGCAAGATGAACTACAAGGCTTATCAGGGCGTTGTTTACGGCAGAAATATTACTCCGGTTGAAACAACAAAGCCAGCTGTAACCCAGAACGTTTACCTTCCTATGTACGGTATCGTAAAGGGCAACAGCGGTATGATGGTTGTTGCTGACAAGGGTGACACCTGCGCAACAATCAACGCATACGTTACAGGTCAGCAGAAAACAAGCTACAACGCTTGCTATTTCGACTTTGAAATCAGAACAGACGACGAATACCTCATGGGCGGCGACGCTAACCCGCTTGCTGTATACGAAAAGAGAGGTATCCTCGTTCCTGAAATCGAAGTAAGATACTACCCTGTATCAAATGACGACAAGTCCAATATCGACTATGTTGATATCGCTGACAAGTACAGAGATTACCTTACAGGCGAACAGGGCGTTACAAAGTCCGCTGCTGCTGACAAGGCTGCTCTCTACATTGACCTTTACGGCGCTGTTATGAAGCAGGAAACTGTTCTCGGTATCCCTGTAATGATGCAGCACGAAACTACTTCCTTCTCTGAAGCAAGAGATATCCTTGAAAGACTCAAGGGTCTTGGCGTAGATAACATGGTTGTCAACTACAACCAGTGGACAACTGCTGATATCAAGGAAAAGGTTGCTGACGACGCTAAGCCTGCTTCCAAGCTCGGCGGCAAGAAGGCTTTCAAGAAGCTCAAGGAATACGCTGAGGAAAACGGCATCGCTCTCTATCCCGGCGTTGATAATCTCACATTTGAGTCGGGTAACGGTTACTTTACAATGACCGATACTGCAATCCGTGTTTCCAACGCTTACTCAAGACAGATTGAGTATGACCTTGCTCACGGCGTTGAAAACAAGTTCTACGATGCAATCTCACTTCTCAGCCCAAGAAAGTATGAGAAGATGTTCAAGAACCTTGCAAAGAGCTACAGCAAGGCAGGCATCGGCAACATTTCCCTGGGCAGCGCAACAACTGTAATCTACGGCGACTACGGCAAGAAGTCCGTTTCAAGAGAAATGTTCAAGTACAATCTCCAGACTTACCTTGAGGAGCTCAAGGGCTCAGTCGGCTCAATCCTTGCTGACGGCGCAAATGCTTACACACTCAAGTACGTTGACCACGTTTCAAACGTTCCGCTCAACTCCAGTAAGTTTGATATCTTCGACAAGGAAATCCCATTCTATCAGATTGTCATGAGCGGTCTTAAGCCTGTTTCCACAACAGCTGTAAACGGCGACGCTCAGGTTGCTGACCTTATGCTCCGCGCAATCGCAGCAGGCTCAAATCTCAGATTTGACTTTGTTGCTGAAACAGCTGATGAGCTCAAGGATACACACTATGACAAGCTCTACTACGCTAACTATGAATACTGGATTGACGACGCTGCTGCTTGCTACGATTTTGCAGAGCAGATTCTCTCAAAGACAGCAGGCTCAACAATCACAGAGTACAACGTTCTTTCTGATACAAAGATTGAAACAGTGTACGAAAACGGTACAAAGACTGTTGTTGACCTTGAGGCAAGAACAGTTGACGTAAACGGCAAAACAATCAGCCTTTACGACTACATCGGAAAGGAGGTAATCGGCTGATGACAAGTCTTAAGAATATGTCCTACGAAAAGAAAAAAGGTCTTTACGGCTACGGATTTATTGCACTGTGGTTTATCGGTGCGCTGATGTTCTTCATCATTCCGCTTTTCGAGTCGTTTTACTACTCCTTCCATGAAGTAACACCTGAAACAGGTTATATGGATGTAAAGCCACTGATTGAAAGAGTTGCAGGCGAGGAAAAAACAAACATTTTCCTCAACTATAAGAACGCTTTCCTTACCGACCCGCACTACAGACAGTACCTTGTAGAGGTTCTCGGTGATATGGCGCTCAACCTGCCGATTATCGTAATCTTCTCCCTGTTTGTTGCTATTATCATCAATCAGGAGTTCAAGGGAAGAACTTTCGCAAGAGCCGTATTCTTCCTGCCTGTTATTATCGCAACAGGTCCTGTTTACGCTATCATCACAGGTGACCTTGATACAGGCGGCAACAGCGATGCTGCTCAGTTCTCCACAATGTTCGAGGCAGACATGGTTGACCAGCTGCTGGAGTTTATCGGTATCTATGGCTTCGGCACGAAGTTTACCGAAATCCTTACAACGGTTACATCAGATATTCTGAACCTAGTTTGGAAATGCGGTATTCAGATTCTTATCTTCCTTTCCGCACTTCAGGGCATCCCTTCCTCTGCTAAGGAAGCTGCCGCTATCGAGGGTGCAACATCATGGGAATTCTTCTGGAAGATTACACTTCCTTACATTTCCCCTATGATTCTCGTTAACATCGTTTATACAGTTGTTGACACATTTACTGACCCGACCAACCAGGTAATGGAACGTCTGCTCAGTGTACAGAGCGAATGGAAATACGGTTACTCCGC
>JAZUSM010000033.1:0-38491 GCA_045606725.1 Oscillospiraceae bacterium
AAAAATCGGTGACGGCTGGCAGACTGAACTTGACAAGCTTGCTGAGCTGAAGAAGTTTGTTGATGACGGTGCAACAATCCGCCGCTTTATGGACATCAAGCGTGAAAAGAAGGTTCAGCTTTGCGAATACATCAAGAAGCATGAAGGTGTTGAACTCAATCCTGACTGGGCATTTGACATTCAGGTTAAGCGTCTGCACGAATACAAGCGTCAGCTTCTCAATGCGTTCTCTATCGTTGACCTTTACTTCCAGATTAAAGAAAACAAGCTCCCTGACCTCCAGCCTACATGCTTTATTTTCGGCGCAAAGGCTGCTCCTGCTTACCGCAGAGCAAAGGGTATCATCAAGTATATCAACGAGGTTGCAAAGCTTGTTAACAATGACCCTGACACAAAGGATAAGCTTAAAGTTCTCTTTGTTCAGAACTACAACGTTTCCTACGCTGAAAAGCTTATTCCTGCGGCTGATATTTCCGAGCAGATTTCCACAGCAGGTCTTGAAGCTTCGGGTACAGGCAACATGAAGTTTATGCTCAACGGTGCTGTTACACTCGGCACTTATGACGGCGCAAACGTTGAAATTGTTGAAGAAGCTGGCTGGGAAAACGAATATATCTTCGGTGCAAGAGTTGAAGAAATCGAAAAGATCAAGCCGACTTACCGTCCGAAAGAAAAGATTTACTACACCAATGAGCGTGTTAAGAGAGTTATCAACACTCTTGTTGACGGCACATTCAACGACGGCGACACTGGTATGTTCGGTGAACTTTACAACGCACTCATCAACGGCACAAGCTGGCACAAATCTGACCACTACTTCCTGCTTACTGACCTTGAGGGTTATGTTGACACCAAGCTTCGTGCGCTTTACGATTACAAGAACCGTGAGATGTTCTCCAAGAAATGCTGGATGAACATTGCTACAAGCGGCAAGTTCTCCTCCGACAGAACTGTCAAGCAGTATGCTGAGGAGCTCTGGAAGATTTGAGTTTGGAGTTTGGAGAGTAAGGTGTGGAATTAATACACTCCGGCATTTATTTCTATATGAAACAAAAACCGTTCCCGAAACTGTATCGGGAACGGTTTTTTCTTTTTCTTTATGTTGGGGATGCTGCCCGATATTTTTTCGCTTTGCGAAAAAATTCGGATACAAACGCTTGCGTTTGTATTACACCCAGACAGGACATAGCAATCCTATCGGGTGTGGCTTTTTCTATTTCTACATATTTTACTATCTGTATTATTTTCACGTAATTATACAAACTTTGTTTCCTTGGTTGCGGCACGGACTTCCATAATGCCTGTATCACCGTGGAAGAACACAGTTCGTCCGAAGTTCTGCCCTGTTTCCTCCGCAACAATTCTTATTCTGTATGCGGCAAGGATTTTCTTTACAGCGGCAACGTTTCTTTCACCAATATTGAACACGGCAGAATTAACGCTGAACATCTGAGCGCCTCCTGCAATCTTTGCAACAAGACGTGATGTTGACGCACCCTGCAAATTCATATCCTGAATAAGCTCCATAATTCCCGTATCGGCATAGCGGCGCTTGTTGTCGACGCCCTGCACCGCCTCTTTACTGAGCGGGAGCATTATATGTGCCATTCCGGCAATTTTCTTTTCCGGGTCATAGAGGCAAATTCCCACGCATGAGCCAAGTGCATATGTCACAAGCGTATCGGGAGCCTTTACAACGTTAAGGTCGGCAATGCCGACTGTTACATTAGCCATTTATATACTCACTCCCAGTCTTGTGAAAAGCGTTTCGAGGGACTGCATTTCGGGAACGAGTATCATATTGCTCTTGATTTCGCCGTCACCGATTACAAAACCATCGTCAATGAAAAGAACCTTGTTTCCAACCTGCGCAAATTCAACGGCAGGCACGCTGAGGATTGCTCCGACCATATCAACTGTCATATTAGGAACAGAAATATCAATCATCATACCTGTAAGCTGTGAAATAGCGTTTACATATGAAGCCGCCATGATGTTGCCCACCTCGGAAATGAAAGAGGTTTCCATTTCGTTCATATTGGTAAGGTCTTCAATTTCAGTTCCGAAAAGGGTGCTTGTCATTTTGCTTGCAAATGAATGCTGGAGCACATACAGCATCATACCTGTGATATCACCCTTGATACCTACAAGCATACCGATTGCGACGTTTTCAGGACCTCCGAGGAAGTTTACTGCCTCGGAAAAGTCAAGCATTTTTACAGACGGAACTGTAATATCAGTGTTGCACTGAATAAGCTCCGACAAAGCGCTTGCTGCATTACCCGAGCCGATATTTCCTATTTCCTTGAGCACGTCAAGATGCATATCCTGAAGCTGCTCTACATTCTGTATAGACATAGCGAATTAATCCTCCTTGTATTGATGGGGGTATTACTGTCTGAGATTGTTTACGATATTTTCAAGCTGGTCGTGAGTCTTGACCATATTGATATTGAGCTGGAATGCACGCTGGAACTCGATAACCTTTGACATCTCGTTTGCAACGTTTGTGGAAGAAGCTTCGAGGTAGAACTGCTTCTTTCCTGCATCGGTATTTGCTGCGGCAGGACCGCTTGAAGCGTTTGCCTCAAAATAGTTATCGCCGATCTGGTCGAGTCCGTATGGATTTTCGAAGGTATACACGCCAACCATTTCAGCAAGTGCAGATGCGTCGATGTCGTTTTCCGTGCCATCAACGAAAGGCACCTGAATTCTGTTGCCGTCATAATCGAGGACGTAAGCGCCGTACTCATTTACAAGCTCCCATGGTGCTGTTTCACTTTCTCTTGAAATATAGAAAGCACCGTCCTTGGTGTAATTGATGTTGCCCTCAGGAGTAAGCACTGCGAAAAAGCCTTCGTCAAGAGCTGCAAAGTCGAGCTCTCTGTTGGTGCTTCTGATTTGGGACTGCTCAAACATTATATCGGTTTTAGGAACTCTTACGCCGTGACCGAACTGAGTTTCCTCGTTATTGTTGTTTCTTTCGGTATAAATCAAATCGGCAAAGGAAGGTCTTGAAGCCTTGAAGCCGTTTGTGTTTACGTTAGCCATATTATTGGCGGTGATATCCAGCGCCATCTGATAAGCCATTACGCCTGATGCGGCGGTGTGGTAACCAATTTTACTCATTCAGGTTCAATCCTTTCCTTAGTTTACTTTTGACAGGTCATTTGCAGCAATCTGGTTTACGCTGTTGAGAATTTTAAGAGCCGTACTGCAGGCTGTGAAAACATGCTGAGAGTCCATAGCCTTGATTGTTTCTTCGGCAACGTCAACGTTAGAGCGTTCGAACCAGCCCTGCTTTATCTGATAATTTTCGTCAGCGGGAACAGCGTTCAGCGCAGTATTATCGTAAGGACGCATAAGGTTATCGTCAACCTTTTCGATATCCGTACCCGGAGCGATATATGTCAGACCCAAATCAAAGGTTCTTCCGTCGTCAGCGGTAATCATGCCGAAGCGGTCAACTCTGAAATCGGCAGTACCGAGCTGAATTCTCTGACCGTTTGCGTCGAGGACATATCCGCTTGAACCGAGGGTGAGATATCCCTCGCCGTTGATAGTGAACTGACCGTTCCTTGTAAGGAGGGTTTCACCACTGCGGCGCTCCTCGATATTGAAGTAAACGTTGCCCACGATAGCCATATCAAGACGTGAGCCTGTATTTTCGAAAGTACCCTGTTCAAGGTCGGTAAATGTGTAGTCGATAGTGCGGTAACGGATTGTACCCGTTTCGCTGTGATCGCCGTTTATAAGGAGAAGCTCCTCCGCAAAGGTTGTAGGGATAGCCTCATCGGACTTATAGCCTGCGGTTTTTGCGTTAGCCATATTATTTGTAATAACGTTGAGTATTCTCTGCTCGTTAATCATACCGTTTGCGGCAGTGTAGTAACCTCTGAGCATAACCTTTCTCCTTTTTACATTTCAAAATTATCTTTCATATACTTTTTCATCTTTGAAACAGCCTGTGAATGTATCTGACACACACGGCTTTCGGAAACGTCCAGAACCTTTCCTATATCGGAAAATCTCAGCTTTTCGTAGTAATAAAGCGTAACAACAAGGCGCTCTCTTTCTTTCAGGGAGCGGATTGCGTCCGCAAGATATTTCATTTTTTCCTGCTTGTGGATACCTGCTTCAGCAGCCCACATACCGTCCTCGTCAGCCTTATCGGGGATATCAAATCCGCTGTCCATAACCATTTCCTCAAAAGAAAGAGTCTGTGCAGCAGCAGCCTGAGCGGTGCAGCTTTCAAGCTTTTCAATAGGGAGCTTCATATAATCGGCAATTTCCTGAGAAGTAGGCTCCCTGTCAAGCTCGCTGTATAAAATCGTATAGGCGGAGTCGTAATCCTTTGCAAAGCGTCTTATATTACGTGGGACAAAGTCCTGACGTCTGATAAAGTCAATGATTGCACCTCTTACCTTAATCGACGCATAGGTTTCAAACTTTACGCCCTTATTCGGGTCAAAGCTGTCGACCGCGCCCATGAGGGCAATTGTTGCCTCGTTGATTACGTCGTCGGTTTCGGCGTACTTGATATACATATTTCGTGTGGACATAGCGGCATACTTGACAATATTCATATACGCAAGGATAACGCCGTTGCGGAGAGCCTTATCGCCTGTTTCCTTATATTTCAAAAGCAGAAGCGCCTTAGCTTCCTTATCTGTTTCAGCCACAAAGCTCACCTCCGTTGAAGAGCTGTTCTCTTAGACCATTGCTCCCTCGATTGTAACATTGCCAACCGCCTGAATCTGCACGGAATTATCAATCTCGCTGAATGAAAGCACTGTAACATTCGGAATAAACTGGTCAATCAGCTTCTTGAAGTAGATACGCACGATAGGGGAAGTGAGAACAATCGGCATAGGAACAACATCCTTGACTTTGTCAATCTGCTCATTGAGAGAAGCAATAAGCATCTGAATTGTCTGTGGGTCCATAGCAAGGTAAGAACCCTGCTCGGATTTTTTTACCGAAGCAACAATCTTGTTTTCCGTTTCGGTATCGAGAGTAAGAACTCTTATCTGTCCGCCGTCGGAAAAACGTCGTGTAATGGTTCTCTTGAGTGCCTGACGGACGTATTCGGTTGTGATATCCACGTCCTTCATATTGTGCTGGTTGTCAGCGATTGTTTCCAGAATTGTCTGCAGGTCACGGATTGGCACGCCCTCTTTAAGCAGCAGGCAGAGAACCTTCTGCAGATAAGCAGGGGAAACAATATTCGGGACAATATCCTCAACGATTGTCGGATTGGTATGCTTAAGCTTGTCAAGCATGGTCTTGACGTCCTGCCTTGAAAGCAGCTCGTGAGAGTAATTCTTTATGATTTCCGACAGGTGTGTAATAATGACAGATGTCGGGTCAATAAGCGTATAGCCTGCGATTTCCGCACGGAGCTTGTTCTGCTCGGAAATCCACTTGGCAGGAATGTTGAACGCAGGCTCAACGGTGTCAATACCGTCGACTTCCTTTGTAACACTTCCGCTGTCGAGGGCAAGGTAGTGGTCCATGAGAATTTCCGCATGTGCAACGATTTCGCCCTTGATTTTTATAACATACTGGTTAGGGTTGATATGCTGGTTATCGGTCATTCGTACCGACGGGAATACCATACCCATATCCATAGCAAACTGTTTTCTGAAAATTACGACACGCTCGATAAGCGTACCGCCTGAGTTTTCGTCAGCAAGTGGAATAAGGCTGTAACCAAATTCCATTTCGATAGGCTCAACGTTAAGCAGCTTGTACACGTTGTCGATGTCCTTGTAGTACTCCATTTCGGAGAGAGCCTCTCTGTTTGCTTCCATTTCCTGAACGGCGGCATCCGTTCTGATTGCTGCCTCTTTCTGGGTACGCATAAGCACAACGCCCAGAGCAATAAGAGCTGCACCGAGAACAAAAAGCTGAACCTTAGGGAAGCCAGGAATAAGCATCATAACGAGCATTACGCCGCCTGCAATAAGCATTACAAGAGGCTGTGCACTCATCTGGTTCTTGATGTCGGAATTGAGTGTATCCTCGGAAGCAGAACGTGTAACAATCATACCCATTGAGGTTGAAATAAACAGCGCAGGAACCTGTGAACACAGACCGTCACCAACTGTTGCCAGCGAGTAAACGTTAAGAACGTCCATAAATTCCATTCCGTCAAAAACAAGACCCATAACTGCGCCGCCGAGAAGGTTAACGATTGCAGCAACGATAGAGAAGGTTGCGTCACCCTTAACGAACTTGGAAGCACCGTCCATAGCGCCGAAGAAGTCGGACTCACGCTGGATTTTCTGACGGCGAATTTTTGCCTCGTCCTCGGTAATGATACCTGAGTTCAGGTCGGCGTCGATAGCCATCTGCTTACCGGGCATAGCGTCGAGGGTAAATCTTGCTGTTACTTCAGCAACTCGTTCAGCACCCTTTGTAACAACGAGCATCTGAACTACGGTAATAAGTATGAATACGATAAATCCGATAACGGCGTTACCGCCCATTACGAACTGACCGAACGAAGCTACAATCTGACCCGCGTTACCCTGATTCATGAGGATAAGACGAGTTGAAGAAATGTTCAGACCAAGTCTGAAAATTGTTGTAATAAGGAGCATTGACGGGAAAATTGAAAATTCAAGCGGCTCCTTGATGTACATTGTAAAAAGGAGAATAACCAGTGACAGCGCAATATTCACAACAAAGAGCATATCCAGCAGCCATGTGGGCAGCGGAATAATAATCAGGAATATTGCCAGGATAACGAATACCGTTACCGAGTTATTCAATATATTTTTCACGGTATAACGCAGCCTGCCTTTCTATCTGAACACCGCTACATACCCTTTGGTTTCTTACCGTCCATATGATATATAAACGTAAAGACCTCAGCAACGGCGTGGTAAAACTCATAAGGAATTTCTCTTCCTATATCAACGGACTTGTAAAGTCCTCTTGCCAGCGGGACATTTTCCACAATATGAATGTTGTGTTCCGCCGCCTTATCTATAATTCTGAAAGCAACCTTGTCTGCACCCTTTGCAATAACAATCGGTGCATGGTCCTTGTTTTCGTCGTATTTAACCGCAACCGCAAAGTGGGTAGGGTTTCTTATGATAACATCAGCCTCAGGGACTGCCTGCATCATTCTTGCCATAGCCATCTGCTGCTGCTTCTGTCGGCGCTTACCCTTGATCTGGGGGTCGCCTTCCAGCTGTTTGTATTCTTCCTTGACCTCCTGCTTGGTCATCATCATGTCCTTTTCCCATTTATATTTCTGGTACAGGAAATCAATTGCGGCAATTGCCACGAAAACCGCCGCAAGCTTCATACAGATTGCGAAAACGGTATCCGCTATATAAATCAGCCCCGTCGCTGCTTCGTACTGCAGGAGTCTTGCCATTTCGGTAATTCTGCCCTGAATTTCGTCGTAAACAATTGCGCCGAGGATAATAAGCTTTGCGACAGACTTTGCCATTTCAAACATTGCGCTGAGAGAAAACATTCTCTTTATTCCATTGAAAGGATTAAGCTTGTCAAGCTTGAACTGAAAGGATTTTGTCGAAAAAATAAATCTTGTCTGTATGCCTGTTGCAATAATGGGAACAATCATCGAAATCAGAAGAAGCGGGCCTGCTGACAGCGCAACGGTTTTTGTTATTTCAAGAATAAGCTTTGAAGCAATTTCCATGCCGTCAATTCTTGTTCCATTGCCATCCATACCACCGCCTGAAAGGGCAATCCAGTATGTCATATCATCAGTAACCGTTTTATACATAAGCTGAGCAGTAAGCCTCAGCACAAAGAACAACAGAAGCACTGACGCTGCCGAAACAACGTCCTTGCTTTGCATGACATTGCCTTCTTTACGTTGTTCCTGCCGTTTATGGGCGGTCGCCTTTTCGGTTTTTTCACCGCCGCTTCCTTCAGCCATAGAAATCTCCTTTTAAATCATTTTACGCAGGCATAATTGTTACAAACTGACCGAGAGCATCCAGCCATATGTCCAGATAACCGTCCACAAAGTCAGCAAGCGGAATTGCAATCAGGAACAGCATCATAAAACCCACCGCAACCTTCAGCTGGATATTCACGACCATAATCTGAATCTGCGGAACGGATTTCATCAGCATACCCATACAGAATTCCAGTATGAATGCCGCTGCAATAATCGGCATTGCAAGCTTTACGACAATTGCCAGAAGCACTGAGAAATAGGAAACGATATTGTATCCTAAATCGGGATTGAAGCCCTCGCCGCCTACAGGGAGCGTATCGAAGCTTATAACAAAAAGCTGTATATATGACATATGTGAGTTTGTTGCGAAAAAATAAAGATACATCATGAAGCTGATAACAGAGCCCATAACCGACATCTGGACATTGGTTTCAGGGTCGAAAACCTTTGCCATACCAAGACCCGACTGCATATCCATGATTTCACCCGCAACCTGCACGGTATTGAAAAACATATTGGTTATAAAGCCGAGGGTAAGCCCGATGAAGATTTCTCTCACCAGCATCATAAGGTAAACGCCAGCCAGCGTGCCCGAATCCACGGGTTCAGGCTGAACAACCATTATCACAATCATTGTGATAAATATTGAAATTGTAACCCGCGCTATTACAGGCAGGTTACGTCGGGAAAGAATAGGTGTAAAAGCAAAAATAGACAGTATCCGCGCAAAAACCAGAATGTTGGTTTCAAAGCTGCGGAACAGCACGATAAAGTAATCCAAATCCTGCTCCTTTCCGCCTGCTACATAGCGCCCGTCTGACTGCTTATCTGATTGATTATCTCAAATATATGATACACGAATTCACTGCAGCTTGCAGTCATCATCGGTGCAAACAAAAGAAGCAGCAGAACAATCGTCAGCGCCTTAGGCACAAAGGTAAGGGTTTGCTCGTGCACCTGAGTCGCCGCCTGCAGAATCGCAATTACAAGACCAACAAGCATACTTATCAGCAGCATAGGCCCTGCAATCTTGATTGAAAGGATAAGCGCCTCACGGAATATGTCAAGAACAAGTTCCTCAGTCATCTACGCCACCTCCGCTAAGTGTTGAAGCCCGTAACAAGCGAGCCAACAAGCAGTGTCCAGCCGTCACAGAGAATGAACAGCAGCAGCTTGAACGGAATTGAAACCGTTGTCGGCGGAAGCATCATCATACCCATCGACATAAGGATTGTTGAAACTATAATATCAATAACAAGGAAAGGAATATACAGCAGGAAGCCGATTTCAAATCCTATTTTGATTTCACTCAGAACAAATGCAGGAACAACCACCACAAAGCTTACTTCCTCAAGGAATTCCTCCTCTGTTTCAGCCTGAATTTCAGTTCCTGTCAGACCGAGGAAAAAGTCCATGGAGTCATTGCTGGTATTTTTCAGCATCCATTCCTTGAGAGGCACAGAAGCCGCCTGCACCGCTTCCACGGAGGTATATTCTCCGTTCTTGTACGGCACATACGCAACCTCGTTCATCTCATTAAGAACGGGTGTCATAATAAACAGAGTAAGAAACAGCGCAAGACCTATCATAACCTGATTAGGCGGTGTCTGCTGAACGCCCATTGCATTTCGCAGCAGCGAGAATGAAATGATAATTCTTGTAAAGCAGGTAAGCATTACAAGAATTGACGGCGCAAGCGACAGAATTGTAATAAGAATAACCAGGTCAATTGTTGTTGAGCTTTCGTTGATGTTCAACTGGTCGAGAAGATTGCTTACCTCCTCGTCGTTATCTGTAACAGGCTCTTCATAGGGGAGCGCTTCTGTTGTAACCGTTTCGTCAAGCGTTACAGCCTCCGGCTGAACCTGTTCTGTCTGGGGCACTGTTGTTTCGAGATTGGGTATCTCGGTAACAATCCCCGTAATTTCAGGCTCCGAAACGGCAAAAGCAGTCACGGAGGAAAGAGAAGCAGCCATTGCCGCAGCGCAGATTATCCCTGCCGACGCTTTGACAAGCCTCTTAAAAATCATTTTTTTCATTCCGTCCGTCCTCTTTATTTTCAACGGTTTCAGCGCTTACCTTATTTTTTTCGGCAAACGCTTTCTTAAGAGTTTTCATAAATCCGCTTTCCTCGTCCTCGGGCTCGCTTTCATAAAAAGCGATATCCTCATCATCGAGGTCGCAAATCTTTGTAACAGCGTTGGGAGTTACTCCGAGAAGCATTTTTTTGTTTCCCACAGTAACAATCATCAGCTGTTTATCCTGCGCAATGCTTACGTACTCAACAATTTTAATCGAACGGTTGTTGTAACCGAAACCGCCCGACATACGCTGCTTGTTGAGCCACTTATATGCATAAAAGGTCAGGAACATCAGACCTATTACGCCAAGCAAGGCGCAGATTACAGTAAAAACATCGCCAATCATTTATCAGCCGAGAACCTTCTGAACAGTCTGAAGAATTCTGTCAGCCTTGAAAGGCTTAACGATAAAGTCAAGAGCACCAAGCTTGATTGCTTCAACAACCATGGATTCCTGACCCATAGCGGAACACATTACAATCTTAGCGGATGGGTCAGCTGCCTTGATATCACGGAGCGCTTCAATACCTGTCTTGTTAGGCATTGTGATGTCCATGATTACCAGGTCAGGCTTTTCTGTAGCATATGTATTGCAAGCGATTTCGCCGTCAGCTGCCTCAAGAATGTTTGTATAGCCATTCTTTGTGAGAGCGTCCTTAATCATCATTCTCATGAAAGCCGCATCGTCAACGAGCATAATCTTCTTATCCATAATAAAACTCCGTTTCTCCGCCACAGGAATAATATTTTTTTGTTTTACTTCGGAAACGTCGGGCGGAGCCGTTTCCTGCTTAATATTTTTCTGAAGCACTTCATCATGCTTCGGTTATTTATTTGCTTACTCCTTGCCTCCGAGGGATTCAAGGAATTTCGACTTGATAATTTCCGTAATTCTTACCGCAAAGTTATCATCAATTACAACAACGTCACCCTTTGCAATAAGGTTTCCGTTAACGATAATGTCAACCGGAGCACCTGCCTGACGTTCAAGCTCGATGATAGTACCCTGAGTGAATTCCAGAATATCCTTAACCTTCTTAACTGCCGAACCGATTTCAACCGTAACATTCAGCGGAACGTTCATCAGCAGCTTGAGGTTATCGTTCTGCTCCTGAGAAAGTGAACTGTTCTGATATGTAGCAAAGCTCTGAAGCTGAACAGGCTGGATATTTACAGCAGGCTGCTGCGGCATCATCTGCGGCTGCATCATCGGCATCTGCTGAGGATACATTCCCTGCGGATACATACCATACATAGCCGCCATATTCGGGTCTGCAACAGGAGGCTGGCCATAAGGCATCTGCGGCATTCCCTGCGGTGGCATTCCCTGCGGCATCGCCTGAGGTACAGGCTGAGGAGCAGGCTGCGGTGCAGGCTGCGGTGCAGGTGCAGGCTCGGAAGCTGCCGAACCGCCGCTGAGGAGCTTCTCAATTTCTTCCTGAGAAAGAGTTCCTCCGCCGGAAGACGGCGCAGGCTCAGGAGCTGGCTCAGGTTCAACCTCCTCAATGCTGTCCATGATATTATTGTAACCTGCCATCATCTTGTCTGCCATATCCTTGGCAAGGTCAAGAGTGAGTACAGAGATGAATTCTGAATTGATAACGCCGTCGATTGTGAGGTCAAACTTTACTGTGCAGACGTGTTCCTGTCCGGTAACGTCATACATTTCGTTCCTCATATTTGAAGCGGCATCGCCTTCCTGAACAATAGCTTCAGGAGTAGAGATATCAACAGTTGTTTCAATGATTTCGGAAAGCGCCGTAGCAGAAGCGCCCATCATCTGGTTCATAACCTCGCAGACTGCCGAAATATTCATTTCATCGAACTGGAAGTCATCTGTAACCTCCAGCGGCAGACCCATCAGCTGATTGAGGATAAGCTGAACGTCGTTCTGCTTGAGAACCAGTACGTTCTGTCCCGAAACACCCTGAGTATATTTAATTCTTACCATAATCGAAGGCTCAAGTTCAGGGAATGAAAGCTCTTCGGATCTGACAATGCTTACCTGTGGGGTAGTAATCCATACCTTAGCGGACAGCATATTGGAAACTGCCGTGGCCGCCGACCCCATGGTTATATTCATTATCTCTCCGATGGCGTCCATCTCTATATCGCCGAAACCTTCGAGATTAAGCTTCTCATCGCTCATTAGAGTAACCTTCCTTTCCGTATGCGGAGTGTATCACCGTTTCCGCACGGTTATTTTCCCAAATCCTTATATATGTTATCAATCTTGACAGCTTTCTTCTTGTTCTTTATGCCAAGCTTACCATCAAACCAGATGTTGTCTCCGATTTTCACGGTAACATTGCTGTCAATCGGCATATTCAAAGGAATTATATCGCCCGCCTGCATAGTGAGCACATCAAACAGGTCAAGCTTGGTTTCACACAAAACCGTGTCAATTCTGAGCTCGGAGTCCTTAATAGCTTCAAGCAGAGAAATACGTCTTTCCTTTTCTCTCTTAGGGTCAAGCTTCTTTGTTGTTCTGGACCATCTGTCGCCGAATTTTGTCATAATTGATTCAAGGTTCATAGCAGGAATACAGAATGTCATGGTGTTCTTGACATCCTTGATTTCCATTTCAAGAACAACGAGAATTACAACCTCGTCGGGTGAAATTGACTGCATGACTCTTGCATTTGTTTCGATTGTTGTAATCGAAGGATTGATATCTATATATGCACCCCATGGTTCCTTCAGCAGTCCTGCCATCTTGTTCAGAACATTGGAGAACAGACCGATTTCAATTTCGGAAAAGTCCCTGTTCTGTTCGGTGTAAGCACCGCTGCCGCCCATAAGTCGGTCCATCATTGAAAAAGCAATAGGGTTTGAAACCTGCATAATGCAGTTTGTTTCAAGAACATCGTCATCGGTTATACCCATATTAACCATTGACATCATAACATAGTCAGGCAACGCATTGTTGAACTCATAATAAAGCTGCTCTTCTATCTGGAGCACCTCAACCTTGCAGTAGACTCTCATAAGTCCTGTAAGGTACGAGGAAAGCACACGGGAGTAGTTTTCAAAGATACCGTCGATAACTTTAAGCTGTTCCTTGGTGAACTTCTTCGGCATCTTGAAGTCGTAGGTTTTTACCTTCTGTTCCTTGGACTGTTCCTCTATTTCCTCAAACGCCTTTGAGCCTTCGGCAGAAAAGCTGTTCAGCAGTGCGTCAATCTGGCTTTGTGACAATACGTCAGCCATTTTTTAGCAACCATCCTTTTTACGGTTTATTCCTCCGCTCAGTCGGCGGATAGTACGTCTTCCTTGGAAACGTAAACCCTGTCGGGGTCTGTTCTTACCGGGTCAGCATCGGGAATTTCCTCTGCTGCTGCATTCGTTTCGGGAACCGTACCGTCAGCATCGGAATACTGAACAAAGTTCGTGCCGTATTCCATCTGGAACAGCTCCTGGATAACCTCGGGGTCTGTAAAGTCAACATCATTTCTGATAAATACTATTTCAACTCGTCTGTTCTGACGTCTGCCCTCCTCTGTGTCGTTCGTGTCAACAGGACGGTATTTACCGTAGCCTGCCGATGAAAACTTATCGGGGTCACAAGCGTCAAGACTGAGCATATAGTTGATAACTGCATTTGCACGTCCTGCCGACAAGCTCCACTCATTCGCATCTGAATTTGCAGCGCCTGCGGTATGGCCGCTTACCTTGATTGCGTGAATTCTCTCGTTCACGCTCCTGATACCGTCACTGATTACATCAAGGATATATTTACCCTCGTCAAGCAGAACATCGCTGTCGCCTGCGAAGAAGATATTGTCACGGAAACGCATATAAACGCCTGTATTGGACATTTCAACGCTTACGCTTTCCTGAAGCTGATTGGTTGTAATAACCTCTTTCAGATACATGAAGAAATCCTCAAAATCGACAATTTCCTCATATTCCTCAACCTCGGGAACGGTATCGTCATAAACAGCAGTCGGGTCATTTTCGGGATTCGGAGGACCGACAACCTGAATCTGAGTATCGGAAATCTTACCCTTGGAGAAAGCCTCAGCAATATACTGCCATTTGCTCGAGTCCATGGATGACATTGAATAAAGCAGAACGAAGAAAGTAAGAACCAGCGTAATCATATCACCATAGGTGTCCATCCAGCTGCCGCCTTCTTCTTCCTGTGCAGGTCTTCTCTTAGCCAAAGCTATTCCCCCTTTCAAAATATAATTACAGAAATCTGAGTATAATTTTTGATTATATTATTATACCATACTTTTGAACAAATTTAAAGCGTATTTCCGAAAATTTTTCCCTTTTTCGGCACGGAATTTCTCGCCATATTTTAGGCACTTTGCACATTTTTGCCCAAAATATGCCTGTTGGGTTTATTCACCCTCACTTGCAGCCTGCTGTTTCTTAGGCTTATGTGTACTTGGGAGCATCATGCGGAGCTTTTCCTCAACGTAACGTGGGTTAGCACCTGAAATGATTGCAAGAGTACCTTCCTCGATAATCTGAAGGCAGAGAACCTCCTGATTATGGTTATATTTACAAAGGTTACCGATTGGAGTAAAGATAATGTGTGCAAGGATACAACCGTAGAAGGTTGTTACCAACGCTGTTGACATACCTGCGCCGAGAGTTGCCGCTGAGTTAGGGTCACTTGGATCAAGACCTGCGAGCATGTTGATAAGACCGATAAGCGTACCAATCATACCGAGGGCAGGAGCAATACCTGAAGCCTTTGCCCAGAGAGCGTAATTGTTTTCGTGACGCTCACAGATAAAGTTGATGGAGTCATCAAGCATGCTCTGAACCTTGTCAGAGTCGTTAGCGTCAACGATAAGCATAAGAGCAGCCTTCATGAACGGGTCAGGACAAGCATTTGCAGATTCTTCAAGAGCAAGAATACCCTTCATACGTGCAGTCTTACAATAATCAACCATTTCGGTTATGTACTTGTCAGGGTCATACTTCTTAGGGAAGAATGCAACTTTAAGCATTTTCGGAACTTTAGTAAGAACGGAAAGCGGGAAGTTGAATACAACCGCACCAATTGTACCGCCAAGTACAATAGCAACAGACGGCGGATCCCAGAAACCGCTTAATTCACCGCCTGTCATAATACCCCAGATTATAAGACCAACGGCAAGAAGAAAACCGATAATACCCGAAATATTCATAATAAAACGTCCTCCAAAGATTTATTTTAGGCAGCCTTAAAGCATACTTTAAGGTTTTGCGCCGAAATTTCCTTAATTATGGTTAGGATAGCTTTCACGTCTGAAATCAGCAGATTTTTCGATGATTTCCTGAATAGTTTCCTTAACAAGATATCTGTGGCCGTTCTGCATGGTCACAACAGTGTCGGGAGTTTCCTCGGCAATTTCAATAAAGTGTTCGTTTACAAGAAGAATTGTTCCGTTAATTCGTGTAAGCTGAATCATAAGCAAACTCCTTTTCGTAATATCAGATATATTTTATACATTATGTAGTAAATCAACGGTGCGGCGGAACGGCGAACCGTTCCGCATACCGTATGAATTTCTGAGGGTAATCCTCCGTCCGCCAAAACGGAGAATTCCAAAAGGGATTTTATTTTCCGCCTTCCGCAGCGCCAACTGCGTATGAAAGCGTACAATATTATTGAAAAATGCGGTTTATGCTTTTTAAGAATTATCTCTTGAGGTTTACAAGCTCTTCAAGCATGGAGTCAGAAGTTGTGATAATTCTTGCGTTTGCCTGATAACCTCTCTGTGTAACGATCATGTCAGAGAATTCCTGAGCAAGGTTAACGTTGGACATTTCCAGCTTATTAGACTGTGTGTAACCTGCGCCAGGGTCGCCAGGCTTCTTGATTTTAGCAACACCTGAAGCAGCAGATTCTGCGAAGGATGTGTTGCCGTCCTCAATAAGACCTTCCTGGTTATCGAATGTAGCAAGCTCAATTCTTGCGAGCGCCTTCATTTCACTGTTGTATGTAACAGTAATTACGCCGTCCTTACCAATCTGGAAAGCGGAAAGGTCAGCATATGTAAGACGTCTGCCAGCGTTAGGCCATGCCTTGTTGATAAGTGTTTCAATATTGATGATGTTCTTTGCTCTGAGGTCAGCACTTGTTACGCCGTCATCCTCATCGTCATCGCCTGCACCGCCGCCTGCGTCATTTGCTTCGCCGCCGCTTGTGGTAATATCAAGATTATTGAGAACGGAAGCACTTGCGTCACCTACAGCAGCAAGACCTGCAGCGTTGTTGCTTGTACCGAGTACAAACACGTTTGCACCTGCAACAAGGTTACCGTTGCTGTCGATGGAAAGGTTGCCCATTCTTGTGTATGTAGTGGACTTTGGCTGAACTTCGAGTGAATCTTCGTCAAGGTCGCCTGTATCTTCATCAATATTGATGAGAGAACCGTCGAATGTAGAAGTGATGAAGAAGCCATCGCCGCTGATAGCGAGGTCAAGAACTCGGTTTGTAGACTGGAAAGAGGACATGGACATATCCTTGTCGATAGAACCGAGCTGAACGCCGTAACCTACTGTAGACGGGTTGTTACCAGCGAAAGAAGCAGTACCTGCTGTTTCACCGATAGCAGTCTGATAGTAGATATCGCGGAAAGTAACTCTTGAAGCCTTGAAGCCGTATGTATTAACGTTAGCGATGTTGTTACCGATAACGTCCATTCTTGTCTGGTGAGTAGTAAGACCTGAAACACCTGAATAAAGTGATCTAACCATTAGTTAAGCACTCCTTTTTTATTAAAGTCTGCGCTGACCGAAAAACGTCCTTCAATCGTTCGGGACGAAACGGTTTCCTTTCGGTCCGACCGTATCTGTCAACGCTGAGTTCAAAAATCGAAACTTTTGAATTTGAAAAGTTTTCGAAGAAAACTTGTAGCTCAAAAAAACGCAGTTTTTTTGAGTTTTTTTTACATTATAACCGTGGAATCGATATTTGTAAAAATGTTGCCCTGCATATCATCTGCAGAAAGTGTAGTAATAACCTTGTTGTTCTTTACGCTTACGAGAAATGCTGTCGTATCAATCATGACAAGTGCGTCTGCCGAACCTTTTTCGCCTGCGAGCTCAACCGCCCTGTTCAGTCTGTCCAGCTTGTTATCCTCGGAAAGGTCAATGTTTCGCTCATTAATTCTTTCCATAGCATGCTTGGAAAACTGCACACCGCTGCTCTGGTTAAGCGCTTCAAGCTGACTTTTCAGCTCCTTGGCAAAATCGCTGTTCTGAGGACTTACCGCCTGAGTGCCGCCAGACTGTATCTGAGGAAGTCCCTGCGCCTTGCCGGTTGTTACCGATACATTTCTCAGCTGAAGATATTCACTGATTAACATCGGCATCAATCCTTTTCATTATTCGTTTGCAACAGTAATTCCCTGTGCTCTGAGGTAGCTCTTGAAGCTTGAAGAAGCCAATGAGTTTTCATATTCCTCCATAGGATGTGAGTAATGTCTGATTGCTGATTCCATAGGAGTAAGCTTGCCTACGAGAGAACCCGGGTCCATTTTTCTTGTACAGATTTCATCAAGTGTAAGATTGCCTGAAGTAGTCATCCAAGCAGATTTGCCGCTCTTGAGAAGAATTTCAACTCTCTGTGTGCCGTCTGCAAAGGTTATAACCTCGCCAAGCTGACCAACGCCGCTGTAGCCGATTTCTGTAATAGCCTTGCCGCTGCTTGTATGCCCGATGATTTCACCCTTCTTGATTCTGGAAGTGATTGCTGTGTTGTGAATATAGCGGATATCATACATTCTTGTTCCGAGCTTATCTGCCAGAGCAGCTTCTTCGGGGTAAGCCTCAACGGAAATTCTGTGAGGTACGCAGCCGCCTTCTGAAACGCCGGGCTCTGTAGTAACGCCCTTGAGCTTGCCGTCTGATGTTCTTGCAGCTGTTTCAGGATTAAGGTCTGCCGCTGTAGCTGTTACTCTGCCGTTGCCGTAGGTATTGTCAACATCGCTGAGAGAAACTGTTCCTGTAAGAACCGAACCGTCAGCAAAAATACCTGCTGCATAATCGGGAACCTTAAGCTCTGCTGTTTCGAGAACATATTCATCTGTGATAGCCTGGGTTTCGCTTGTTTCGCTTACGCCGTTCACCTCATCGATAGAATCAAGCTCCTTCATGAAAGTGTCGATAAGCGACTGTGATTTTGTTTCATAGCTTGAAACCTCTGCCATAACAACTTCAATATTTTCTTCTTCAGCTTCGCCTGCTGTGTTATCGCTGTTCACTTCATCTGTTACAACTGTGACATTTTCCTCTGCAGGTGTTTCATCTGCACCTGTAGATTCAGTAATCTTATCAGTTGTGCCTGTTGTTTCCTCGGTATCTTCAATGATTTCAACAGCCGATGCAGGGATTGCTTCCTTGCCGTTGAGGACAACGTAGCTTTCACCGCTGAGGAAGATAACGTCTGTAATCTTGCCTGTTTCGCCTGTGAGAGTAATCTTGGCAGTGCTGCCTACCATTGAATAGAGTTCCTTGTAAACATCATCTGCAACAATATCGGAAACTGTGCTGCTGTCGTAAGCCTTGCCGTCAATCATAAGCTTTGGCTCACCGTTTGTAACTGTAACCGATTCAACCTTGCCTGTGTAGTAGTCGTAGCCGTCTGTTACTGTAACAACCTTGCCTACGAGGGAGGTGGAATAGCTGATGTTGCTCTGCTGGGTCATATTCTTGATACCCTCAAGCATTGAATACTGAGCCATCTGATTGAGAACCTCGGAATCCTTCATCGGGTCGTTGAAGTCCTGATTCTGCATCTGTGAAACAAGAAGCTTGAGATAGCTGTCAAAATTCATATAGCTGTTTGATTCCTCATCATCGCCTGTAGCAGTATTGATATATGTATTGGAATACTTGCTGTAGACGCCGATGTTGGATAAGCTTAAGCTGTCGTCCATAATTTCGCCTCCTTGAGTTTAGCTGTGCCTGTAACGGCTTCTGTTTCTTCAATTCCGTCGATTGCGTCAATTCCGCGGTAGTTCTGATTCTGCTCCTGATTATTGCTTCTGTTCTGCATGAAACCGAAGCCCTGATTTGTGAAATCAAGTCCCATCTGTTCAGCCGCATTTCCTGCTGCTACAATCTGAATATCCTTCACGTTGTAGTTCTGGTTCTGCAAGCTGTTTCCGAGAACAGCCGCACGGTCTGCCATAGCCTTGCCTACTTCCTCGTACTGAGCGGAAAGAAGCACTGTAACCGCACCGTTTTCCTTGACAATCTTAACCGCAACCTCACCGAGATTTTCCGGCTTGAGAATCATGGTAAGTTCTTCTGTTCCGTTGTCACCCTCAAAGCTCATAAGCTTTTCAGTAACGACCTCCGTAACCTGAACCTGAATTGATTCTGCGGTTGAACTGCTGATAACGGGTTCTTCGGCAACTGTGTTTTCGGGAGTGATAATCTGCTGCTGAATATTTGCTGTCTCAGGAATTATTGCCTCAGGAATCACCTCATCGGTATATTCGATGTGTTCGCTTCCGATTTCAGCAACCTGTTCCGACGCATTGTTGATTTTAACCGCTGTAAAGTTCACTCTGAGCATTTCGGAAAATTCATTGTTCAGCTTGACATTGAATTCCTTGATATCAGCGTAAAGCTTCTCCATTTTCGGCACATTCTCAGGATTAACCTCAGAAACTGCCTGCTTCGGAGCTGTCAGAAGTTCAACTGCACCCTTTATTGCCTCAGCCTTTTCATCCTCGCTGTAAGCATCAAACTGCTCCACAGGGATATTCAGCATAGAAGCCATAATTTCAGCCGCTGTTGTTTCATCTGCGTCCTTGCCGAGAATTTCCACGATAACATCTTCAAGCCCTGCAATGATTTCTTCAGCTTCCTTTCCATCGGTAAGCTCTGCCTCAATCATAAGACCTGTCTGACTGAGAAGCTCACAGCCGAGAAGCATATCCTCCTCGTCATCAGCAATACCTGCGCTTCCGTCCGAGAAAAGTGCAAACAAATCTGTTGCTCTTTCCTTGTCGTCCTCTGCGCCTCGGAATGCCTTGAGCACTGTCTGAAGAAGCTTCATAAGCGCCTTCTTTACACCCTCGTCAAGGTTTTCGATTGCACTGAGCACCTCGGAAAAGTCCTGAACTGCCTCATCATCCGGCATTTCAGCGTCAACACCGCCGTTTTCAGCTGCCTGATTAACCGCGCCCTCAGTAATGAGCTCCTTCTGGGCTGCAAGAACATCGGAAAAGCTGCTTCCGTCCCCAGGAATTTCCGTCAGAGCGTTGCTGCTTCCGCCGCTTGCAGAAGCCGCCATAACTGCCGCCTGCAAATCAAACATAACCGTATTCAATTGTTTTACCTCCCTTCATTAATAATAGTATATATTTAAAGTGCTCAGCGTTTTGCCTTGCCCTTTAAACCAAATTAAAGGATTAAAAGTTTTACGAAGTAAAACTTGGAGATGAAGGCGCTAGCCTTCATTTTTATATGTACTGTTCTGGACGTACTCCGAAATAAACAGCTCCTCAGCCTTTGCCGCCTTGAAGTTATACTCCTCAAGCTGTTTTTCCTCCAGCTTATCAAGGGACGAAACCTCTTTGGTTGCCTCAATTACAACACCCAGCTGCTTCTGAACCTTTACCTCCATCTTTTCAATGGAAGCTTCAAGCTCCTTGATCTGCTGAGAAAGGGAGTGGTGATACCCCTTAAAGGTTGTAACCTGCATAACAGTCATACCCTGTGCGGATTTTACGCAGAATTCCTCATTTGAGCGCCTCAGCTTTTCCTCAAGGGAATTTTTCTCGTCAATGTACTGCTGCTGCTGACGTCTTAAATGAGCAAGGTCATTCTTTTCTCTGTCAAGCACCTGCTGCTTGTAGCCCTTGAGCTTGTTCAAGGAAAATTCAAACCGTTTCAAGGTTTAACCTCCATAACAAATACGTTGAATTATAAAACTCGTAGATAAAGAAAGCTTTCTTTATTTTACCGCTGCTTTCATCATCTCAACAGTTTCCTCGAAGCTGAAAGCCTCATCGGTAGCCTGCTGCAGGAAAGCGTTGATTTTGTCAATCTTTTTCAGCGCCTCGTCCAGTGCAGGGTTAGTACCCTTTTTGTAAGCACCGATTGAAACGAGGTCGTAATTGGAATAGTAAACCGACAGCAGATTACGCATCTTTGAAGCAGCGTCACGCTGTGGCTTGTCGGCAATTTCCGACATAAGACGTGAAACCGAGTCCAGAACCTCAATTGCGGGGTAATGGTTTCTTGCCGCAACCTTTCTGGAAAGGATAATGTGTCCGTCAATGATACCACGGACTGTATCGGAGATAGGCTCGTTTGTATCGTCACCCTCAACAAGCACCGTATAGATACCTGTGATTGAGCCGCGCTCGAAGTTTCCTGCTCTTTCAAGCAGCTTCGGCATAGCCGTGTAGATGGACGGTGTATAACCTCTTGCGATAGGCGCCTCTCCAACCGCAAGACCGATTTCTCGCTGTGCCATTGCGTATCGTGTCAGCGAGTCCATCATCAGCAGGACGTTCTTGCCCTGGTCCTTGAAGTACTCCGCAATAGCCGTTGCTGTCATAGGGCACTTGTTACGCATCATAGCAGGCTGGTCTGACGTAGCAACAACCAGCACTGAACGTGCCATACCCTTTTCACCCAGGTCACGCTCAATGAACTCGAGAACCTCTCGTCCACGCTCGCCGACCAGAGCGATAACATTTATATCTGCCTGAACCTCTCTCGCAATCATACCCAGAAGCGTTGACTTACCAACACCTGAGCCTGCGAAGATACCCATACGCTGACCTCTGCCTATTGTCAGCAGGCCGTCGATTGCCTTTACTCCGAAAGGAATAATATCGTCAATTCGCGGTCTTGTCAGCGGGTTGACAGGTTCGCCTGCAATGGAATATCTTGCTGTAGTATTTATCGGAGGTCCGCCGTCAATGGGCTCGCCTATAGCATTGATGATACGTCCCACAAGCTCATCGCCTACGCCGACCTGAAGCTGTCTGCCCGTATTGTCAACAATCGACCCCGGACCGATACCCTCAATGTCTGTGTACGGCATAAGCATAACCTTGCCGTTGTTGAAGCCTACAACCTCGCCGTAGATAAAGGAATCGTCCGCCTTGCCGTTTTCATTCTTACGGTAAATTCTGCAGACGTCGCCGATATTTGCTACAGGTCCAGACGCTTCAATGGTCATACCGATAATCTTTTCAATTTTACCCTTGTACCTGAACAAGTCCGCCTGCTTGACGGCATCCCGTACTGCTGTAAAATTCATATCAACGCTCCGATAGTAGTTTTACGGACTTAATAATCGTCCTCTGCTTTGCCTCTTGTATTACTGAGGATTTCTCTCAGGAATTCCAGCTGTGTCGGAACGCCTGCGTCCACGATTTCCGAACCGTTGTCCAGAATAACCGTGCCCTCCTCAGCCTCGTCATCAAACTCGATTTCAATTTCGGGAACAAACGGAATAATCTCCTTTATGAGTTTTTCGTCCGTCCTGAATTTTTCTGTTATCCCGTCCTCTGCGAGAGTTACCTTTATATAGTCTGAATTACGGAAATTCTTAGCCGCCTCACCGATAATCCCCTCAATAATCTCAGGGTCGGAAACCAGTTCAGTTCTTGTGATTTTCTTTACCATCTCAAAAACCGTCGTCCGAAGTTCATCCTCGTTTGAAATATAATATGCTTCTTTTCTGGAATTTATCTCGGACAAAAGCTTGCCCGATGCGTCAATATAACGCTTGTATTTTTCCAGCGACTCATCCCTGCCCTGCGCAAACCCCTCATTGTAGCCTTCCTGTTTGGCCTGCTCCTTGAGAACAACGCATTCATTCTGAGCCTTTTCCATAACCGCCATTGTTGCCGCCTTTGTGTCGGCAGTAATTGCGGCAGCTTCTTTTTTTGCCAGTTCTATAATTTCGGCACGCTCTCTTTCAAGCTGTGCGCTTCTTTCCGCAAGAGCAACTCTTAACCGCTTGTCAACTTCAGTATTTATGCGGTATTCTTCAGCCGCCTTCTGCTCGGCAAGCTTCTGCTCCTCACGTTTGCGCATTTCCTCAGCGGAAATAACCTCGCCTGTTTCCTCGTCCTCAGTAGGAATATAAACCGTGTTGTCGATTGTAACAGGCTCGCCCACTTCGTAAGCCGTGCCGAATCCTCTAACGATTTTAAGCAATTATCTCGTCCTCTCCGCCCTTGCCGATTACCAGCTCGCCTTCTTCTTCAAGATGACGAATGATACCAACAATTCTCTGCTGAGCCTCGTCAACGTCACGCATACGCACGTTGTGGAGGTACTCGATTTCCTGCTGAATGGATTCCTGCATTCTCTGCGGCATATTTGCGTAAAGGGTAGCGGCAACTTCCGCATTGGAGCCCTTGATAGCAATAGCCAGATCCTTTGTTTCAACATCTCTGATGAAGCGCTGGATAGACATGGAGTCGAGAGAGAGGATATCCTCGAATACGAACATCTTCTTCTTGATTTCTTCCACGAGAGCTGGATCTCTTGCGGAGAGTTCGTCGAAGATGTATTTTTCTGTACCGCGGTCAACCTTGTTGAGTACGTCAGCAACATAGTTGATACCGCCAACCTCTGTAAGGTCCATAGAAACAACCGCCGCAAACTTTCTTTCAAGAGTGGACTCGATTGCCTTGACAGTTTCAGGCGAAGCGGATTCCATCTTGGCAATTCTTTCAACAACCTCAACACGCTTTTCTCTCGGAAGTTCCTGAAGAACAGCGGAAGCCTGCTCGGAATTTACATATGAAAGTACAAGAGCGATTGTCTGCGGATGCTCGTTCTGAATGATAGCAAGCAGGTTCTTGTAGTCGGACTTTCTGACAAACTCGAAAGCCTTTGTCTGCATGGACTTGGAAACCTTCTCCATGAGCTTCTGCGCCATTTCTACGCCATAAGCCTTTTCCAGAACCGATCTTGCGTAGTCGATACCGCCTTCTGTAATAACCTTCTGGGTAAGACACAGTTCATAGAATTCATTCAGAACTGCGTCCACCTGATTGATGTCCATATAAGGGAGGCTTGAAACCTCGAATGTAAGCTTTTCAACTTCTTCGTCAGTAAGACGTTTATAAACATGAGCAGCGTTTTCAGCACCGATTGAGGTAATAACTATTGCCGCTTTCTGCGCTGCATTAAGTTCCTGAATATCCGGCATCAGTTAATCCTCCTCTTCCTTCATCCAGCTTCTAAGCAGCTGAGCAACGATTTCCGGACTGTACTTCGCAAATTCGCTGATTTCTCTTCTGATAACAACTTCCTTTGTTTCGATCTGGTCGTCCGTAAGGCTCGGAACCTCGATTGGTTCGCCTGCATCGCTGAATGTGAATGTATCCACAGGCTCTTCTCCATCCGGAGAAATGAGACCGCTCTTTTCGATGATCTGCTTCTCGAATTCCTTTCTCTTCTTCTTGGCATTGCTTGAAAGGATTGCCATAACGATAAGGATAACAATAAGGAGAATAAGCACGATTGCGCCGACAAGGATAAGCTGGTCAAATGTAAGACCGAACAGGCGCTTCGGAGCTGTTCCCACAGGAACATCTTCATCGTCATATTTTCTGAGGTTTGTAACGCTTACAACATCGTCAATAACCGCAGGATTAACCGTACCCGCATTTCCGACAATTCTTACAAGATCCTGCTTTTCAGCCTCGGAAAGGTAATCTGTATAAACGATAACCGAGATTGAAAGCCCGTCGATATCGTAGCCTGCCTTTTCAACCTGCTCCTTGTATGTATCAACAAGGTAGGTGTTGGAGTATGCCTCCTCAGACCATGCGCCGTATCCGTTGGTATCTCCTGTAGGATAAGTATCATCAGCGTTGCCCTCAACGCCAACAACACCGCCGTCTGTAGTTGTTCCGCCGCTTGCAGCTTCAACGTCGCCGTGCTGAAGAACACCTGCATTTGTATTTCCCTCAGGGGAGTAATCTGTAGTTTCGCTGACCTTTGTGTCGAAGTCAAGAACCATGTTTACCGCAACGGAAACACCGTCGTCGCCGTATACAGGAACAAGCAGTTCAAGGATTTTGTCCTTGATTGTATTTTCAAGAGTAGTCTTGAACGCAAGCTTCTTTGTTTCCTCAACAACCAGGTCATAATCACTGCCGTCACCGATAATCTGAGGAATTCCGTATCCATCGATAATCTTGACATTTTCATCTGTCAGGCCTGTCCATGACATCTTCACAAGGTTTGTGATACCCATAACCTGCTTGCTTGAAAGCTTGTCAATTCCGTCAAGGTAAACCACAACGGCAGCAGTAGGGTACTGCTTGTTTGAAGAAATAACCGTATTTTTCTGCTCAGGTGCAGTAAGTGTTACAACCGCACTGCTGACGTTTTCCATCGAGCCGATAACAGCACTGAGCTTGTTTTCAACGTCAATCTTTTCATACATCTTACGTTCCGGGATTGTGGTAAACATACCCGTGTTTTCAGTGGTAAGAGTATAATTCATGTTGCTCTTGGGGTATTCCTGCTGAGCAAGGCTTATGGCAATCTGGTCCTCAGTGCCCTTGAGTACGGTAATCGAACCGCCCGAAAGCTTTGCCTCATATCCCATTTCTTCGATGAGGGTAACCATCTCAGCTGCCTCTGCAGTTTCAAGTCCCTCATAAAGAACAACATAGTCCTTTTTATTTAAAACAACCGTCACAATGACCGCCAGCAGAACAATTGCCGCAAGAATTGATATGTAAAGAATTCTGCGGGTTTTGCTTTGCCCGTCCCAGAAGGTTGTAAAAGTCTTTTTGACCTTTATTACCTGTTCTTTAACCGCCATTTTCCGAATTTTCCTTCCTTAGCGGTACACGCCGTACCGCAGACTTAATCACATTGTAATCTGGAGCACCTTGTCATAAGCGCCGACAGCCGCATCCTTGATAGCAACAAAGGTTTCAACAGCAACAGCTGCCTTTGTCATATTGTTGTAGATTGTGTGCAGGTCGTCAACATCGCCCATTGCAAGGCGTACAGAGTCTTCCTGAACAACGCGCTGGGTTTCCTGAACGTCAGTAAATATCTCCTTGAACACGTCGGAGAATTGGGGGGTGTCGTTGTTGTCAGCAACAGCCGCAGTGTTCTTGTCATCAAAAACGGACTCAACAGGCTGAATAGCATTACTGATTGGTACAATAAACATAATCTATCTCCATTCTGAAAATCAGTTAATTATCTTCCTTTAAGGGACATTGCAGTGGAAAGCATTGACTTCACAGCAGCAAAAGCAGCAGCATTTGCCTCATATGAACGCTGTGCAGCGAGGAGGTCAATCTGTTCCTTTGTGTTGTCAACATTGCTCTTGTATATGTAGCCATCCTCATCAGCAAGAGGATTGTCAGGGTCGTACACAGGAACAAACGGAGCGTCGTCCTCAATTACCTCCGCAACAGTAACACCTGCAGACTTGTATCTGTCCTCATGATTGAGGTAGTAAACACCCCTGCTGTATTTCTTCACATCCTCGTCGTCATTGTAAGCGAGGCGTGCATATTTATCGAGGATATCACCGAATTTTTTCTTTTCGGAGAAAACCACAAGCTGACGGCAGTAAGGGTCGCCGCCGGGGGAAGTGTTATAGGTTTCCTGATTGGCGATATTCTGTGAGATAATATCCATTCTCAATCTCTGTGCAGAGAGAGCGGAAGCACTTATATCAAGAGAATTTACAAAAGACATTCTGACCGTCCTTTCTTAAGTATCGGATTTATATTCAGGCAAACTGCGAAATTTTACGGAGTAAAACCCGTAAATAAAGCAAATCGGGAACACCGCGCAAACAAAATTGAATTTTCAATTCAATTTTATTTTGAGATTGCCGATCTTATCATAGCGTAATTGTTGTTGAGATAGTCAGTCAGTGCGCTGTACTGATACTGAGCATCAGCAAGAGCAGTCTGTTCCTTTTCCATATCAACGTTGTTTCCGTCAAGAATCTGATTCGTGTCGGTTTCGTATGTAGTAACAACCTCAAGCTCAATAGGGTCTGTACATTCCCTGTCGTCACGGCGATGGAAGTTGTCGTCCTCGATACCCTCGTGGTACTTGCACCTGCACTTCTCTCTGAGGAGGAGGCTGAACTCAACGGTTTTAGCTTTATAATCCGGTGTATCGCTGTTTGCGATATTATTTGTAATAACCCTCTGCTTGTACCAGGTTGCATCAAGCGCCTGTTCAGCAAGGTTATGAGTTACGCTGTCGAAAAGACCCATAATACCACTCCTTTCCGGCAGGAAATGCCGCTGTCAGGGTCTAAAGGGCGCACTTGCCCATAATTACTCTATATTATTATATATCATTTTCACCAAAATTACAAGGGAATACCAAAATTCTTTGCTTTTTCAGCCGTAAAAATTTTGACGAAATTTCTATGAAAAATTCCTAAAGTGCACAAATCGTCATACGCTATTACAAAATTTTTTATAATTTTACAACTCATTTTAGTCATTTTATCCATATCTTTTGCCAACTTATACGTTTAGGAATACTACTGTGCACTTTATACAAAATGTTTTCAGATATTTGGGAATGTAACCGTTTCACAAATGAAAGCGCTTCCAATTTTAACAAAATGTACAAAAAGTAAAAACCGCCTCCGTGACATACGGAAGCGGTAAAATTTTACTCTGTAATATACTTTTCCTGTGCGTATTCAAATTCGGAAGCATCAATAAGTCCCTTTGCGATTGCGTCAGCCTTAACCTCGATGTAAGCGAAGGACAATGCCGAATAAAAATAGGGGAAAACATAAACGATACCGAGAATATGATATGTAAATCCTGATAGTATCATCCAACCGATAAAGCTCAGATGCAGATAGAAAAGGTCGCCCTTGTGACCCTCCATCATGATTTTGCTCAGCTCAATCGCACGGCTTGCGGGAATATTCGGGTTTTCCGCCTTGATAAAGCAGGTCTGACAATAGCTGTAGGACTTGATAATACCGGGAATAACGAACAGCAGGCTCCACAGGAATGTGTAAAGCTGCATAAGGAAAACCGTGCCGATACTGCTCCAGAGTCTGCCTTTTGTGTACGGCGCAAACATCTCTCCCAGCGAGGTCTTCTGAAAAATTGATTTTCTGTACCAACCGAAAAGACCGATATTGAGCGGAAGCAAGCCCAATGATACTGCACAGCTGCACAGCATGAAAAATGCATAGAGCACACCGAAGCCAACAGATGAATATGCCATTTCATCCTCCATCATGGCAAAGAAAGATACTCCGCCGAAAGCAAAGCCTAAAACCGTCATAAGTACACTCAACACTATGGAAGAACCCATACTTACGCCCAGAAAAATCAGCAGCGGCAGAATTGACGTGCCCATATTGTTCTTGTAGAAAAGCCTTGCATTTGCTTTGATTCTGCTGTGGTCATAGCCGATATTCATAATAATCCCCCTATCATAATTTTACAAAAAGGGCGGAATGAATCCGCCCTTGGAATTTATTTCTTACGCCATAAGCCTGACCGTTAAGCCATAAGCTTAACCATAACGGCCTTCTGTGCGTGGAGGCGGTTTTCAGCCTCTTCAAAGATTTCATCAGCGTGAGCTTCAAATACCTTTTCTGTAATTTCTTCTTCACGGTGAGCAGGCAGGCAGTGAAGCACCATAGCGTCCTTCTTTGCAACGCCCATAATCTCGTCATTGATCTGGTAACCCTTGAATGCAATCTTACGCTTTTCAGCTTCGCCCTCCTGACCCATGGATGCCCACACGTCAGTAATTACAACGTCAGCATTTTCAGCAGCCTTCATTGGTGAATCTGTAAGCTCGAAGCAGTCGAATTCCTTGGCAAATTCCATAACCTGCGGATCAGGGTGATATCCCTCAGGACAAGCTACGGAAACAGCCATGCCAACCTTAAGACATCCTTCGATGACTGAGTTTGCCATATTGTTGCCGTCGCCGAAGAAGCACATCTTCAGACCGTTGAACTGACCCTTGAATTCACGGATTGTCATAAGGTCAGCAAGAATCTGACATGGGTGACAGAAGTCAGTAAGACCATTGATTATCGGAATGCTGCCGTACTTTGCAAGGTCCTCAACTTCCTTCTGCTCGAATGTACGGATCATGATACCGTCAAGGTAACGGGAAAGAACTCTTGCTGTATCCTGTACAGGCTCGCCGCGCCCGATCTGCAGGTCATTTGAAGAAAGGAACATAGGGTTGCCGCCAAGCTGGTACATACCTGTTTCAAAGGATACACGTGTACGTGTGGAAGCCTTCTGGAAAATCATACCGAGGGATTTGCCCTTGAGGTGCGGATGCGGGATATTGTGCTTGAGCTCATACTTGAGCTGGTCAGCAAGATTAAGGATATCAATAATTTCCTCACGGGAAAGGTCAAGCATTTTAAGTAAGTGTTTCATTGGTTCTATCTCCTGTTCTGTAATTATTTGCCGCCGTTCTTCTCCATGAACTCCTCAACGACCTTATTAAGACGTGAAGCAGCCTTGAACGGAATGTTATGCGCAGCGCCGTCCCACATATCGTAAGCACAGCGTGGGTTCTGCATTGAAAGTGTACGTACACTCTTTCTGATTTCAAGAGTTTCCTTGATACCGCAGAGAGCAAGCATAGGAACATCAAGTGTGCGGTAATCAGGGAAATCCTCAAACTTGATACCATTGTCGATGGAATTGAGAATTGTTGTCATGCTGACGTTCTGAGCGAACTCAGCATTTTCTTCTCTTTCACCCTTGTCAAGACCCATAGCAAACGCATTGATGCCGACCAGAAGCTTGTTCTTGGAAAGTTTTTCGTTATCGGAAGCCATCTTCATAGCCTTTTCAATCTCAGCAGGGTCTTTCAGCAGCCATGGGCTTATCATTATACCGCCATTGAAAAGCTGCGGTGCTTTGCAGAGCATGACAAAAGCAAGCTGTGCGCCGACAGAAAAACCCATCAGCGTAACCTTTTTGCCGAATGACGGAACAAATTCAACAAGCTCCTTGAGTGCTTCAACCGCTGTAAAAGTCTTTACCTCATTTCGTCCGTAACCGGGAAGATGTGGAACAATTACGCAGTAATTTCTGGCAAGATAATCACACTGCTTTGAAAAACAATGAACGTGGTTTGCACCATGCAGACAAATAATAATCGGTTTCTGTTCGTCGCCGTATTTTTCGTAATACATCATGCCAGTATCCTCCTCAGTATTTCAAATCCGCTGTCAATCTCATCATATGTAATATTAAGCGGCGGCAGGAAACGAAGCTTTGTTTTCGCCGTCAGAATAAGCAATCCGTTTTCGGAGCACGCACGGCAGATATCAGCTGCGTTCTTTGTCTTAAGACGTGCACCAATCATAAGACCAAGACCATCAACTCCCTCAATTTCGGGAATTTCAAGAAGCTTTTTCCTGAAATAGTCAGCCTTTGCATTTATTTCAGCAAGGAACTTTTCATTCGCAACCTTGTTCACAACCGCAAGACCGCCTGCGCAGGCAAGTGGGTTGCCGCCGAAGGTTGTGCCGTGTGTACCGGGAACAAGAACTCCGCTGCACTTTTCATCAGCAAGGCATATACCCACAGGCACGCCGCCTGCAACGCCCTTTGCCATTGTTGTTATGTTAGGCTTTACGCCGTACTGAACGGAAGTAAGGAAAGTACCCGTACGTCCTGCGCCTGTCTGAACCTCGTCAGCAATTGTCAGGATATCCTTTTCAGCGCAGAGCTTGAAAATTTCGTCGATAAAATTCTTGTCGAGAGGAACAACTCCGCCCTCACCCTGAACAAATTCAAACATTACAGCACATACGCTGTCGTCAATCTTTGCACGGAGGTCGTCGATGTTGTTTGCCTCAACGTTGATGAAGCCCTCAACAAACGGGAAGAAGTAGTTATGGAAAACGTCCTGTCCCGTAGCGGAAAGGGTAGCCATTGTTCTTCCGTGGAAGCTGTTCACGAGAGTAATGATGTTGTAACGCTTAGCGTCCTTGCCATATTTGTCGAATGAATATTTTCTTGCAAGCTTGATTGCGCACTCGTTAGCCTCAGCACCCGAGTTGCCGAAGAACATCTTGTCATAGCCTGTAGCCTTTGACAGCGCCTCCGCAAAATCAGCCTGCACCTTTGTGTAATAGTAGTTTGAGGTGTGCTGGATAGCTCTTGCCTGAGCACATATTGCCTCAGCCCAGTCCTCATCGCAGTAACCGAGAGAATTTGTTCCGATACCGCTTCCGAAATCTATGTATTTCTTACCGTTTTCGTCAGTGGCAGTACGTCCCTCACCCTTTTCCAGTACCAGAGGGTAACGTCCGTAAGTACCCATAACGTGTTCATTGAATTTTTCTATTGTACTCATTGCAAGCACCTCTCTTTTGTGTGTCTTTCTAATATAACAAAATATTGTGAATATTTCAAGTATTTCTCATTTTTAAATAATAAATGGAAAATATCAATAACCCATTTCTTTAAGCTCGGAAACAATCGCCACATAAGCCTCTCTCGGGTCGTAGCCCTTGTAGTCCTCGCGTTTAAGGTCGATTGTGTCGCCGTGGGAAATTCCGCGTATACGCTTGCTTTCGTAAACGCCCCTGAAGTTGCCCCACTTGGCAGACTCCTCGGTAACAAGTCCGTCATTCCGTCCGTACCTGCTCAGAAGAAGCCACGTAAAGCCGAGAATATCAAAGCTGAACGAATTCTTCATTACCGACGCATAGCTCTGGTAATAAACCTTTTCCGAGTCCTTGATTTCCTTGTTGAACTGCTCCGCATAGTCGCTGTTGAACTGGTGACAGGCGGTGTAAAAGTCAGGACTTTCGTCCCCAAGCTTTTTAAATCTTCTGTCGGCAAAATCCGCAACCTTACGGTAAAAGTTGTCGGGAAGCTTATTTGCCAAATCGGTAACCTGCGAGCCGTGGTGAGGTGTACCGACTGTAGTAAGTGTTGCAACATAATCCTCAATACCAAGCTTAGCGATTGCGTAACGTGAGTCAAGACCGCCCTTTGAGTGGGCAATGATGTTCACCTTTTCACAGCCTGTTTCCCCGACAATTTCCAGCACCTTTTTCCTGATATGCTCGGCGTTTGTGACAACCGTCGCGCAAGCCTCCTGATGTCCGTAGTAAATCGTTGCACCGTTTCTTATAAGCTCTGCGGGAATGCGTCCCCAGTAGTTGAAATATTTCCAGTCACGGAAGCCAAGCCCGTGCACAAGAAGTATCGGGTATTTTGTTTTGCATACCTGCGACTCGATACGCTGGCTTTCGCAGATTTTTCTCGTCGTTTCGTAGTCGTACTCCGCCTTTGCCGTGCGGTACATGCTGATAAGCACGAAAATTCCCACAATCGGCACGGGAAGCAGAAAGAAATACACAACCCTTTTTACAATGCCCAATCGTCTGCAAAGCAGGGTAATGCGTAAAATTCCGTTCCAGCCGTAGCCAAGGATTATTACCGAGGAAATAACCGTATCGGTAATCCACAACGGTTTCGGTAAATCCCAGAAATTATTTTTTATTGCAACTATGTAGTAAACCGTATGAAGCACAAGTGAAATCGCCGTGAATTTCAGCAGGATTTTTCCGCCGTACATTGCACGTACTCTTGTGTTTACAGTTGTCTTGTCAAATTTTACTCTGTACGGCTTCACCGCAAGTCTTGCCATAAAATACAATGCAAACAGACAAACAGGAATAATTGCCGTCAGTCTGACTCCTACTCCTAACCAGTCGGTTGTGCCGTTTTTTTGAACATCGTACTCAACGCAAAGCCCGACAATCATCGCCCCATGAGGAAGAATTGTCATGCCGATAAATCGTCCCACCGCATTTTCAAGTGGAAGCTTGTCGAAAACATCAAGCACAATTGCCGCACCTACTGCAAGCCACAAAAGAACAAACAACAAGACAACACCCCCACAAATGAATTACCAAAAATCAGATGAACTGTGTGCCGATACCCTCGTTAGTGAGAAGCTCGATAAGGATAGAGTGCGGAACACGTCCGTCAATAATACAGGTCTTGTGTACGCCGCGTCTGACAGCTTCAACACAGCAGTCAATCTTAGGAATCATACCGCCGCTGATGATACCCTGCTTCTTCATGAACGGAACTTCACTTACCTGAACTGTAGGGATAAGTGTGCTGTCGTCGTCCTTGTCCTCGAGAAGTCCCACGATATCTGTCATAAGTACGAGATTTTCAGCGCCGAGTTCAGCCGCAATTCTTGCAGCAGCTGTGTCAGCGTTAATGTTGTATGTCTGAGCGTCCTCATCGCAGGCAACAGTTGCAATAACAGGTACATATCCCTTGTCAAGAGCGTCAATGATAGGAGTTGTGTTCACGTCAATAATTTCACCCACGAAACCGAGGTCAACCTCGCCCTCCATCTTGTGCGCAGTAATCATGCCGCCGTCAATGCCGCAAAGACCGAGAGCCTTGCCGCCGTGCTCGATAAGGTGGGAAACAAGCTCCTTGTTGACCTTGCCTGAAAGCACCATCTTAACGATATCAACAGTAGCCTCGTCTGTGTAGCGCAGACCGTTGATGAATTTGCTTTCGATGCCCACACGCTTCAGCATATCGTTGATTTCAGGACCGCCGCCGTGAACAAGAACAACCTTTACGCCAACAAGGGAAAGGAGCACGATGTCGCTCATAACAGCGTCTTTCAGAGCCTCATTTGTCATAGCGTTGCCGCCGTACTTTACAACAACAATCTTGCCGCTGTAGCGCTGAATATATGGCAGTGCGTCAATAAGAATTTTAGAACGCACCTCGTTTTCGATTTTAATATCGTTTGTAAGATTTGTGATATCCATTTTCTTTTCTCCTTTTCAAGACGGATATAAACTGCTCCGTCCTTTGCTATCTCTTTTTATTTAATCGTAAAATCAATTACGAATTACGCATTACGAATTGCGAATTTATAAATACATATGCACCTTTGCACTTTCGCTTTCAATTATGTAACGCACATTTTCCGCATTTTCCTCGCTGAAGCCACCGATATAATCTTTCCGACTCACATTGCCCGATAATTTTTCAATTGTGTATACAACGTCATTTACTTCAATCAGCATACCGCTTTCATACACTGTTCTCTGCCGCATCTCTGCCGAAACAACATCTTTAAGGGCTGTTTGAAATAACTGTCCCCATATCAGTGTAAGTATTCGTTTATTGGTCACCGCAAAAAAAGCTTTTTTCAGCTTTGGCTTTCTGAATGAATTTGCAACAATCACGGCACACACCGCTACAATCACCACAGCAACAAAATTGATTTCGCCATCAACAAGCATAGTCGGAACTGCAAATGCAAGAGTCATAATCCCTACCAGCAAGCCGAAGACAAGATGCAGGCTTTTTTCAGAAAAAATCCAACTGCTTTCATATCCCTCCAGCGAAGTACCTGCCCATACAATACGCTCATCTTTTTTCAGATGCCGCTTGAATTTCTTCTCAAGCAACACGTCAATTCCATTAATGCTGTTTTCCGACATTTTATCCTCCGTTAAGAATACATATGTGCCTTTGCACTTTCACTTTCGATTATGTAGCGCACATTCTCCGCTTCCTCAGGGGTAAGTCCGCCGATTGTGCCGTTTCCTGAAATTACATTATTCTCGCCCTGATACTCAATGAAGTATTTCACATCAGCCTTACTGCCCTTTTCTTTCACCTGCACGGAAGTGATGTTTGTCAGATACTCCATTTCAAGACCACGTCCCGAGTCTGCAAGAATACGCATATTCGTTACCGCAAAAAACGCCTTTGTCTTGGTGACCTTAAAAGCCTTGAAATAAAGTAAAATTCCGACAAATATAAACAGTATGCCTAAATAGCCAAACGTACCTCCGCCCGATCTGAACACACCTACTGTCCAGAACAGCGCAAAAGCTGTCCATATTGTTGCAAAGAAAACTATATACACCTTTTCAGCAAGATTTGCCTTGCCGTCTGCGACCGCAACACCTCTTCCGCTCCACACAATATGCTCGCCGATCTGAAGGTGACGGCTGAATTTTGCTGCAATCTGACGGTTAAAGTTATTATTTCCCTCTGTCATCTCGTCACACTCCTTTTAAATGTGAAATCCGGAGCGTGGAAAATGAAAATAATGTTATTCCACAAGCTCCGATATTTTTTCGTAAAGCGAAAAACTCGTAAACGAACGCTTGCATTCGTTTTAAGAACGGTAATCTCCGTTAATCTTTACATAATCATAAGTCAGGTCACAGCCCCACGCTGTTGCCTTTGCGTCACCCGAATTAAGCTCGATATAAATTTCAATTTCGTCCTCAGTAAGAACAACCTTTGCCTCGTCCTCGGAGAATTCAACGCCTGCACCGTTGCGGCATACTGCAATTCTGCCAGCCTTTGAGCCAAGGTCAACATCAACCTTTGTGATGTCGAAATCCGCCTCAGCGTAGCCGATTGCGCAGAGAACACGTCCCCAGTTAGCGTCAGCACCGAACATTGCACACTTGAACAGCGGAGAACGGATTACGCTCTTTGCAACGATGATAGCCGTGTCAAGGTCAGGTGCAGAGGAACAAACGCAAGTAAGAAGCTTTGTAGCGCCCTCGCCGTCCTTTGCAAGCATTCTTGTAAGGTTAGCCATAACCTGATAGAGCGCGTTCTTGAATGTAGCAAAATCAGCGTTTTCCTCAGTAATTTCCGCATTTTCAGCAAGTCCCGATGACATCAGCATACAGGTGTCGTTTGTAGACTGGTCGCCGTCAACGGAAAGACAGTTATATGTAATCTTTACGATTTCGGAAAGTGCCTTCTGGAGAAGTTCAGCAGAAATCGCACAGTCTGTTGTGATGAAGTTGAGAGTTGTAGCCATATTAGGGTGAATCATACCGCTTCCCTTAGCCATACCGCCCATTTTGCAAAGCTTGCCGCCGATTTCAAATTCAACAGCGTACTCCTTTTTCACAGTGTCAGTTGTCATAATAGCGGTAGCAGCCTCAAGGTTGCCCTCGTAGGAAAGCTTCTTCACAAGCTCAGGAACAGCCTCACGGATTGGCTCGATAGGCAGAATCTGACCGATTACACCAGTTGAAGCAACGATAACCTGTTCAGGTGCGATGCCGAGAGCGTCAGCGGTGAGTTTGCACATTTCCAGTGCCTTTTCCTCACCGTCAGCGTTGCAGGTGTTGGCATTCTTTGAGTTTGCAATAACAGCCATAGCCTTGCCGCCGCTTTTTGCAAGGTTGTTCTTTGTAACAACAACAGGCGCACCCTTTACCTTGTTGGAGGTGTACACACCAGCCGCGTTGCACATAACGTCCGAAACAATCAGACAGATGTCATTCTTCTTTGTAGGGTTCTCCTTGATGCCGCAGTAAAGACCGCTTGCCTTGAAACCCTTAGCGGCACACACGCCGCCGTCGATAATCTTGAAATTTTCCATTTTTATAACCTCTTTTAAAATATATCTTTAATCTCATCAAATGATTTTACAACAAAATCCGCATCAGGATAAACTCCCTTTTCCGCAGTAATCAGCACCGTTTTCAGACCTGCTTTTTTAGCACCCGAAATGTCCTTTGCATAATCGTTGCCAATCATAACCGTATTTTCAGCAACCGTGCCAAGCTTCTGCACAATGCTGTCAAAAAAAGCTGTATCAGGTTTTCTTGCACCCAGCTCCTTTGATGTGAAGTAATAATCGAAACAGCCGTCAAGGCTTACTCTCTCAAATGCTTTTTTCATAGCAAGTGCGTCCGACTCGCCTGCATTTGAGCCGACCGTGCAGACATATTTGCCATGCAGATAAGGCATTGTTTCAGCAACGCCCTGCATAACCGTGATTTTGTCCCACAGATACATTGCCTGTTTTATATCAGGGTCGTCAGCCATAAGCGTGTCGCCCCAGTCGAAGATTAAATGTGTTATGTTTTTCATTTTGCCGCCCCCTTGTTGTCTGTGTAAGATTTGTTTTGTACGGATAGAATGGCAGTGACTTCGTGCGCTGTAAACAATGGCTTCGCCATTGTTAGGGATTTTACTCTCTAAAACAAATGCAAGCATTTGCCTCAGAAAATCCCTCTTTTGCGGCTTGCCGCCGCAAAATTCATCCTTTAGATGCGCTTAAAGTACGCCTGCGGGCGAAGCAAGTGTTTCGCTCTCTGCGGAGAGCGACAATGGGGCGTTGCCCCCTTGACCCCTACCAAAGGGGACGCAGTCCCCTTTGGAAACCCATTGTTTTTTTAGGTTTCCAAACAATTCCTCATTCCACTTTCCAAATTCCTAATTACACAAGTCCCGTAGTTTCGTCAATTCCCATCATAATATTCATACACTGCACAGCTGCGCCGCTTGCACCCTTACCGAGGTTGTCAAGACGTGAGCAGAGCAGTACGTGGTCGTCGTTGCCGAAAACGAAAATCTGCATAAGGTTTGTATTTTTAAGTGTATTAGCCGCAAGGAAACCGTCCTCTAAAACGCCCTCACCCATAAACGGCATTACCTTCACGAAGTTCTGTCCCTCGTAGTGCTGTGCCATAACCTCCCATACGTGCTGTGCGGAGGTTTTCTTTGCCATTGCACGGAGGTGAAGCGGAATGGAAACAACCATGCCGTTGTAATAGTTGTCAACAATAGGATTGAAAATTGGTGGATAGGAAAGTCCCGAAACAGCCATCATTTCCTTGATGTGCTTATGGGTCTTGCCCATTGAATACTGTCTTGGTGAGTTGTACTCGTCAGGCTTGTTGTCGCCCTCATAAACAGCGATAGCCTTCTTGCCAGCGCCGCTGTAGCCTGAAACTGCGTGGCAGATAATCGGGTGATAAGGTGCAATAAGACCTTCCTGCACGATTGGATAAAGTGCCGCATTGAAGCCGCTTGCGTAACAGCCCGGAACAGCTACTCTGTTGGAAGAAGCAATCTTGTCCCTGTAAGCCTTTGAGAGCTCAGGCAGACCGTATGCCCATGCAGGATTTGTTCTGTGCGCTGTGGAAGCGTCGATAATTCTTGTATTCTTGTTTTCTACCAAAGAAACCGACTCGATAGCCGCCGCATCGGGCAGGCAGAGGAAAGTGAAATCCGACTCATTTATAAGACGCTTTCTTTCTACTGCACTCTTTCTTAAATCCTCGTCAATCTTGAGAATTTCAACATCTGTTCTGTCCTTGAATCTTTCTATAATTTTAAGTCCCGTAGTGCCTTCCTGACCGTCTATAAAAATCTTGTATGCCATTTCAATTCTTTCCTTTCAAATTATTGTTGTCCGTATAATGTTTATTGATTTGCGCAATTATTCCGCATGTTTCTGATTTTATGCAATTGTACGGCGGATATATTCAATCTGAGCCTTTACAGATTCAGGTGCAGGTCCACCGGGAACCTTTCTCATATTCACGCAGGTTTCAAGGCTGATTGCTTCGTAAACGTCCTCCTCGAAGGTGTCACAGAGCGCCTTGTATTCAGCGAGAGGAAGCTCCTCAAGAGTTGTACCCTTTTCAATACAGGTTGCAACGAGTGTACCTGTAATCTTGTATGCGTCACGG
>JAZUSM010000034.1:0-6026 GCA_045606725.1 Oscillospiraceae bacterium
ATAAAGGTACCGAACTCTGCTGTTCGATACCCTTGATTTTTTTACCACGGCTGTACAGTACCAACAATGTCCTGCAAGCTGTTCAACTTGTTGTCAGCAACATACTTTTCAAGTCCCTCGATAATCTCAACGGGAGCCATCGGGTTGGAGAAAAGTGCAGCACCGATCTGTACTGTCTGTGCGCCAGCCATCATCATTTCAACAACGTCCTCCCAACGTGAAATACCGCCCATACCGCATACAGGGATATTTACTGCGTTGGCAACCTGCCAAACCATTCTTACCGCAACAGGGAAAATCGCAGGACCTGAAAGTCCGCCCACGTTGTTGTGGAGAATTGGTCTGCGGGTCTTGATGTCGATACGCATACCGAGGAGTGTATTGATAAGGGAAACCGCATCAGCGCCCTCAGCTTCAACAGCCTTTGCGATTTCAGCAATATTTGTAACGTTTGGTGAAAGCTTCATCATAACAGGCTTGCTTGTTGCAGCTCTTACGATTTTAGTAATTGAAGCCGCACCCTCACAGCTTACGCCGAAAGCAGCGCCGCCTGCCTTTACGTTAGGGCAGGAAATGTTTACTTCAATCATATCAACATCAGTGCTGTCAAGCTTTTCAGCAATTTCACGGTACTCGTCAGCTGTTGAGCCTGCAATGTTAGCAATTACAACTGTATCCTTTGTTTTGAGGTTAGGGAGCTCAACTGCGATAAAGTGGTCAACGCCAGGATTCTGGAGTCCCACGCTGTTGAGCATACCGCTTGGAGTTTCAGCAATTCTTGGTGGGAGATTACCTGTGCGCTGTCTTGGGGTTGTGCCCTTTACAGAGATACCGCCGAGGGTTGACAGTGGGTAGAAGTGCTCAAATTCACGTCCGTAGCCGAATGCACCCGAAGCAGGGATAAGCGGATTTTTAAAGTCCACGCCACAGAAATTTACAGCGAGCTTGTTTGAATTACTCATCGAAAAGCACCTCCTCAGCATTGAAAACTGGGCCGTCCTTGCAGACGTGAGCATAATACTCGTTGCCGTCGCGGATTGTTCTGCAAGCGCAAACGAGGCACGCACCAACGCCGCAGCCCATTCTTTCTTCAAGGGAAACCTGACACTTTACGCCGTTTTCCTTTGCAATTTCAATAATTCTGCGGAGCATCACGTTTGGTCCGCAAGCGTAGATTACGTCAGGCTTTTTGGAAGCAAGAACTTCCTTGAGAGCATCTGTTACGAAGCCCTTTCTGCCTGCTGAACCGTCATCTGTGCAGAGTATTGTTTCTGCGCCTGTTGCCGCAAAATCCTCCTGAAGAATTACAGCGGAAGCGTTTCTGTAACCGCTGATAACAGTAGCATTCTTGCCGAAATTTTCAGCAACCGCAAGCATAGGAGGGTTACCGATACCGCCGCCGATGATAACAGCAGTTTCTTGACCGTCCATCTCGAATCCGCGTCCGCCGAGAGGAGCAACGATATCAATCATTGCGCCCTCTGCAAGCTGGGACATAACCTTTGTACCCTCGCCTCTTACCTCGAAAATAATACGGAGAGTACCCTTGTTCTTGTCAATTGAGCAGATGGAAATCGGACGGCGGAGCATAAAGCCGTCAACCTTGACGTTGACAAACTGACCCGCCACAGCCGCTTCTGCAACGTCGGGGCAGAGAATTGTCAGGTCATAGATTTCCTTTGCAAGTGTTTTCTTTGAAAGGATAAGATATTTACCCTGTGTGTATTTCATTGGGAGTCCTCCAATTCAATCATATTTCCGTAATATCAATCATTTCCATATCGTCGATGTTCTTGCCCATCATAAGAATGTCGGCAACAGCGTTTGCTGTGTCGATAGCTGTCAGACAGCAGATAGAACGTTCAACGGTCTTACGGCGGATTTTTACGCTGTCAAATGCAGGGATACGTCCCTTTGCGGAGGTGGAAATTACATAGTCAATCTTGCCGCTGTCGAGGAGAGTCATAACGTTTGGCGCTTCCTCTGATGCACGTCTTGTAACGCTTGCGGCAACCATATTTCTGTTCAGCATTGAAGCTGTTCCGCTTGTTGCGTAAATATCGAAGCCGAGGTGCTCGAACTTTTCAGCAACGTAGATGATTTCCTGCTTGTCAGTGTCACGTACTGTAATCAGTACACCGCCGCCCTGCTTCTTTTCAAGGCTGTAGCCTGCACCGACAAGTCCCTTGTAGAGTGCGTCCTCGAAGCTTCTTGCGATACCGAGGCACTCACCTGTAGACTTCATCTCAGGACCGAGCGCTGTATCAACATCGTGAAGCTTTTCAAAGCTGAACACAGGAACCTTTACAGCGATAAAGTCAGCTTCCTTGTAGAGTCCGCTTGTGTAACCCTGATCCTTGAGGCTTTCGCCCAGCATAATCTTTGTTGCAACGTCAACCATCGGCACGCCTGTTACCTTGGAAATGTAAGGAACAGTTCTGGAGGAACGTGGGTTAACCTCGATAACGTAAACCTCGTCGTTGTAAACAACGTACTGAATATTTACAAGACCGATAACCTTGAGTTCCATAGCAAGTCTGCGTGTGTACTCAATAATTGTTTCACGGATTTTCTTTGTGAGAGTAAGGGCAGGATATACGGAAATTGAGTCGCCTGAGTGGATACCTGCACGCTCGATGTGCTCCATAATACCAGGGATAACATAGTCTGTACCGTCACAGATTGCGTCAACCTCAACTTCCTTACCCATCATGTACTTGTCGATGAGAACAGGATTTTCAAGACCGCCGCGCATAATGATTTCCATATACTCGATAATATCCTGATTGGAGTGAGCGATAATCATGTTCTGACCGCCGAGAACGTAGGATGGACGCATAAGAACTGGGTAGCCCAGCTGTTCAGCAGCCTTGAGCGCTTCCTCTGTGTTCATTACCGTAAATCCCTCAGGACGTGGAATTCCACACTTGTTGAGAAGCTCGTCAAAACGTTCTCTGTCCTCAGCAGCGTCAATGCTGTCAGCAGAAGTACCGAGGATATTTACACCCATATCGGAAAGGTGCTTTGTAAGCTTGATAGCGGTCTGACCGCCGAACTGTACAACAACGCCGTATGGCTTTTCAGTTTCGATGATAGCTTCAACGTCTTCTCTTGTGAGCGGGTCGAAGTAGAGTCTGTCACCTGTGTCAAAGTCTGTGGAAACAGTTTCAGGGTTGTTGTTGCAGATAACAGCTTCGTAGCCCATTTCTTTCAGCGCCCATACACAGTGTACGGAGCAGTAGTCGAACTCGATACCCTGACCGATACGGATTGGACCCGAACCGAAAACGATGATTTTCTTCTTGCCTGTGTCGTTGTTTTCAATGAACTGCTTTGCCTCGTTCTCCTCGTCAAATGTGGAGTAGAAGTAAGGTGTTTCAGCCTTGAATTCACCTGCACAGGTATCAACCATCTTGAATACGGCTCTTGTTCTCTTAGGGCACTTCTGACCGCTGATGCGTTCGATTGTGCTGTCGAGGTAGCCGTACTTCTTGGCAATATCGTACTTTTCTTCTGTAAGCTCGCCGTCAGCAAGGTATCTTTCAAGTTCCACAAGATTGTTAAGCTTGGAAATGAACCAACGGTCAATCTTTGTGATTTCGTGAATTGTATCAATTGAAATGTTACGCTTCAGCGCTTCAAATACAACAAATGCACGCTCGTCGTCAACATTGTAGAGGCGACTTCTGATTTCAGCGTCGTCAAGACGTTCAAGCTTTTTCAGGTTCATTGTGTCAAGTCCCAGTTCAATTGAACGCACAGCCTTCATCATAGCCTGTTCAAAGGAAGTACCGATGGACATAACCTCACCTGTTGCCATCATCTGTGTGCCAAGTGTACGCTTAGCATAAACGAATTTGTCGAAAGCCCACTTAGGGAACTTTACAACGCAGTAGTCAACAGCTGGTTCAAAGCAAGCGTAAGTGTTGCCAGTAACCTGATTTACGATTTCATCAAGGCTGTAGCCGATAGCAATCTTTGAAGCAACCTTTGCAATAGGGTAGCCTGTTGCCTTGGAAGCAAGTGCGGAAGAACGTGAAACTCGTGGGTTAACCTCGATTACAGCGTACTCAAAGCTTGTCGGGTGGAGTGCAAACTGACAGTTACAGCCGCCCTCAACCTTCAATTCGGAAACGATGTTCAGCGCCGCAGTACGGAGCATCTGATACTCTCTGTCTGTAAGGGATACAGCAGGAGCAATAACGATTGAGTCGCCTGTGTGAACACCAACCGGGTCAAAGTTTTCCATTGAGCAGACTGTGATAACGTTGCCTTTGCTGTCGCGGATAACCTCAAATTCGATTTCCTTCCAACCGCTGATGCACTTCTCAACGAGAATCTGTGTGATAGGGGAGAGACGCAGACCGTTTGTGGCAATATCACGAAGTTCGTCCTCATTGTATGCAATACCGCCGCCTGTACCACCGAGGGTAAATGCAGGACGAACAATTACAGGGTAGTTAATAACCTCGGCAAAGTCAACTGCATCCTCAACGGTTTCAACAACCTTTGAAGGAATGCAAGGCTCGCCGATTTTTTCCATTGTATCCTTGAATGCCTGTCTGTCCTCTGCCTTGTGGATAGTTTCAGGGTTTGCACCGAGAAGCTTTACGCCCTGTTCAGCAAGGAAACCGCACTCTGCAAGCTGCATGGAAAGTGTAAGACCCGTCTGTCCGCCGAGTGTGGAAAGAACGCTGTCAGGCTTTTCAATCTTGATAATTTTCTTTACAACGTCAAGGGTAAGCGGTTCGATATAAACCTTGTCCGCCATAGCCTTGTCTGTCATGATTGTAGCAGGGTTGGAGTTGATAAGAACAACCTCAAGACCCTCCTGCTTCAGTGTACGGCAAGCCTGTGTGCCTGCGTAGTCAAACTCAGCAGCCTGACCGATAATGATTGGTCCTGAACCGATAACGAGGACTTTCTTTATATCTTTTCTGAGTGGCATATTACTTGTCCTCCTTATTCTTATTCATCATGGCAACGAAATCATCGAAGAAGGAAACGGTTTCCTGCGGTCCGCCGTTTACTCTTGGGTAGAACTGAAGTGTGAAGCAAGGAATATCCTTGTATCTGATACCCTCGCAAGTACCGTCATTAGCGTTTGTATGTGTAATTTCGCAGGCAATTCCGTCGAGATTTGCAACAACGTAACCATGATTCTGTGCGGTAACAAATGTTCTTTCGCCGTTTGTTTCCTTAACCGGCTGACTTGCACCACGGTGACCGTGCTTCATCTTTTCAACTTTTGCACCCATAGCAAGTGCGCAAAGCTGATGACCTAAGCCCGTACCGAAAACAGGGATATTCATACCGAGCATTTCACGGATATTTGCGATAATTTCTGTATTTTCAGCAGGGTTACCAGGACCCGCTGAAAGAACGATACCGTCAGGAGTAAGAGCCTTGACCTGCTCAGCTGTTGTGTCAGCAGGAAGAACAGTTACATTACAGCCACGGTTAAGAAGTTCGCTGCGGAAGCTCTTTGTGTGACCGAAATCAAGCATTGCAACATTGTACTTGCCGTTTTCTGCTGTGTAAGTTTTCTGCTCTTTTACAGTAACAGCTTTAACAGCGTTTTCGATTTTGTACTCTGCAAGCTTCTTCATAAGCTCGTCCTTTTTCTCGTACACGTTTTCAGTTGTGATAACGCCGTTCATTGCACCGTTTTCACGGATAATTCTTGTAAGGCATCGTGTGTCGATGGAGTGGATACCAACAACACCATGCTTCTTCATAAACTCGTCAAGGTTGCCTTCGCAACGGAAGTTGGACGGAGCGTTGCACCATTCTCTTACAACGTAACCGCTGAGAGCAGGTGCGTCGGACTCGTAGTCCTCGTCGTTGACACCATAGTTGCCAACGAGAGGGAAAGTCTGTGTTAAAATCTGTCCGTAGTAGGAAGGGTCTGTGAGAGCCTCCTGATAGCCTGTCATACTTGTGGAAAAGACGATTTCGCCGTATGCTGTGCCGCTTGCACCAAAGGAGTAACCCTCGAAAATTCTGCCGTCAGCAAGCATAAGATA
>JAZUSM010000035.1:0-6542 GCA_045606725.1 Oscillospiraceae bacterium
AAGGGTGCAGAAACAGCTTGGTGTTGTAATTGAGGCGACAAAAGAGGTTTCGTCCCTTGACAAGCTGGAGGAAAAACAGCTTGAGGAGTACAACTTCAAGGTTGCCAAGGCTGACGAGGAGTTCATTGCGGAGTACGTTCAGAACAGTACTTATAAAAATGAATAATGCTGAAAACAAAAGCTGAAGCTTTTAGTTCGATTTAAGGCGCAAGGCTTATGCTGAGCACTTTAAATATATACTATTATAATGAAGGGAGGTAAATACAATTGAATACGGTTTTGTTTGATTTACAGGCGGCAGTTATGGCGGCTTCTGTAAGCAGTGGAAACAGCAACGCTCTGACGGAAATTCCTGAGGACGGCAGCAGCTTTTCCGATGTACTTGCGGCGCAGAAGGAGCTCGTGACTGAGGGTGCGGTTAATCAGGCGGCTGAAAACGGTGAGGTTGATGCGGCAATGCCCGAGGATGAGGCAGAGCAGGATTTCTCCGCAGTTCTCAATGCTATCGAAAATGCTGACGAGAATATGAAGAAGGCTTTACTCAAGCTTTTACAGACAGTTCTCAAGGCGTTCAGAGGTTCTGACGACGACAAGGAAAGAGCAACAGACCTGTTTGCACTTTTCTCCGACGGAAGCGCAGGTATGGCAGAGGACGAGGAAGATATGCTTCTCGGCTGTGAGCTTCTCAATCAGACAGGTATGATGATTGAAATGGAGCTTACTGAAGGCAAGGCGGCAGATGAAATCATTGCTGAGCTGGAGGACACTATCGTGGAAATTCTCGGTGAGGATGCTGACGAAACAACAGTGGCAGAGCTTATGGCTTCGTTGCTTGGAGCACCTACAGGAATTGCTGACGGCAATGACCTTATGAGTGCGGCTGATGTTCTCAAGGCTGCAAAGCAGACTATCTGCGAAATCAATCCCGAAGATGCTGAAAAGATGGAACAGCTTTTTGCCGATGTCAAGGCTATTTCCTACGAAAAGACAGAGGATGTTCCCGAAGTTTTCAGACTCAATTTCACAGCAGTCAAGATTAACAACGCAAGCAAGCAGGTTGCTGAAATAAGCACAGAGGATGAAATCAATCCTGAGCTTATGACAGATGTAAAGCCTGAGGTTATCACTGACAAGCCCGTGATAACAGAAAAAACTGCGGAATCCGTTCAGATTCAGGTTACTGAAGTTGTTACAGAAAAGCTTACAGCTATGAAGAGCGACAACGGTGTTGAAGAAATGACGATGATTCTAAAGCCGGAAAATCTCGGTGAGGTTGCAGTCAAGCTTATCAAGGAAAACGGTGCGGTTACAGTTCTTCTTACTGCACAGTATGATGAGGTAGGCAAGGCAATGGCAGACCGTGCGGCAGCTCTTACCACAAGTCTTCAGAATCAGAACTACAACGTTAAGGAAGTTCTTGTTGTAGCGGCAGCCAATGCGGCTGAACAGATGGGACTTGATTTCACAAATCAGGGCTTCAACTTCGCACAGAACAGAGGCGAAAATCAGGGCGGCAGCACTAACAACCGCAGAATTGAAGGAATTGACGGAATTGAAGAAACAGAAGCCGTTACAGGCACAGCAAAACTCAAGGAGGCTAAATTATGGACGACAGCTTAAGATTAACCAACGTCGGCGCTTACAGTAAGTATTCAAATACTTATATTGATACAACTGCAGGCGACAATGATGAATCCAACAGCTACATGAACTTTGACAGCTATCTCAAGCTGCTTGTTTCACAGATGCAGAATCAGGATTTCAACGATCCTATGAAGGACTCCGAGGTTCTTAACCAGATGGCATAGTATTCCATGCTTGAAGGTATCAAGAACATGACTCAGCAGAACAATATCAGCTACTCCACTTCCCTTGTAGGCAAGGTTGTTACTGTAAGTGACGGTTATGATTATTACACAGGCAAGGTTGAATCCGTTACTGTTACAAACGGTGAGCCAAAGCTTATGATTGATGGCAAGGGCTACGACTGCAAGACAGTTTCCGACATCGTTTCCGATGATGTTTACAAGGACCTTTACTCAATGGTAGGCAAGGATGTGAAGATCACTCTCACAGGCGAAACAGGCAAGGTTACTGACGTTATCTTCCTGAGCGGTGAAAGTTATGTTGTTCTCAACGGCAAGGAAGCAGTTCCTCAGTCCACAGTTGAAATTGTTGAAGCAAAGGCTGAAACAGGCGAAACAACTCCTGCTGAAGAAAATGTTACAGTTGTTACCGACGAGGTAAATGCTGATACAACATCAGGCAAGGCAGAAGAAAATATCTATTCCGTTTCATTAGCGGCTGAAACTCAGAATGTTGCACAGAAGTCCCAGTCACTTATCGACGGCTATATGAAGGAACTTGACTCTATCGACGAAGCCAACGGTGTGAGCAAGGCGACTGAAGTAATCGAAACACAGGAAATTACAGATGAATACGTACTGCAGACAGCTGAACTCAAGGTTCAGGACTACGCAGCAGGTGTATATGCTGACAATGAGGTTATCACAGGCACTCTCACAAATGTTGACAACACCTACAGCAGCGGCAGAGTAACATCCGTAACAGCAGACCTTAATCCTGAAACAGCTGCAAGAACATCAACAGGCAAGCTCAAGGGCGTTACAACAGCACCCGGCATTTCCGAGCCTGACTGCGTTCCACACAGAATTTCCGTTGAGGATTATCCAGAAGAAGCTGCACTTGCAGATGAACTCGGTACAAGAATGTACGACATCCGTTACATCCACAACACAGCTATCACTTCCAGAATCAAGACAGATGAAATCATCGGCTACACAGTAAGCGGCAAGGCTATTACAGAAATCGGCTACAGCGGCGTTGGTCAGCTTGGTGAAGTTATTACTTTTGCAGACGGAACACAGAGAGTTGAAATTCTTCTCAAGAGCGGCAAGTCTACCTGGATGACAACTTCAGGCAATCTTACTCTCGATGAAATCTGTACAAGAGAATTTGCTCCGGGCAAGCTTACAGGCAAGCTTACAGACTTCGAAAGAGCTATCAGACACTATTCACGTCCGATGGAAAACTACGACAAGACAGCTCTCAGACAGTTCAACAACTACATCGAATCACAGGGCATTACAGTAGTAAATCCCGTTTAATGAAGGGAAAGGTGCCGAATGTTAATCAGTGAATATCTTCAGCTGAGAAATGTATCGGTAACGACCGGCAAGGCGCAGGGGCTGCCACAGCTGCATCCGAACGGTGCGCAGACGGTTAACCCTCAGAGCAGCGATTTTGCCAAGGAGCTGAAAAGCCAGCTCGAAGCTCTCAATCAGAGCAGCGGTGTGCAGTTTTCCAAGCACGCTATGGAACGAATAAACGAGCGTAATATTGACCTCTCCGAGGACAATAAGCTGGACAGACTGAACAAAGCGGTTGAGCTTGCGGGCGAAAGAGGTTCGGCAGACGCACTTGTCATGATTGATACGACGGCATTTCTCGTAAGCGTAAAGAACAACAAGGTTATTACAACACTTTCTGCAGATGATATGCAGGGAAACATTTTTACAAATATTGACTCTACCGTCATAATGTAAAAATTCAAAAATCTTCGATTTTTGAACTCCAAGTTTTCTTCGAAAACTCTTAAAATTCAAAAATCTTCGATTTTCGAACTTTGCGTTGACTTATTTATACGGTCGGACCGAAAGGAAACCGTTTCGTCCCGAACGATTGAAGGACGATGCTTCGGTCAGCGCACACTTAATTTTAAAAAGGAGTGCTTAACTTATGGTTAGATCACTTTACTCAGGTGTATCAGGTCTTACGACACACCAGCAGAGAATGGACGTTATCGGTAACAACATCGCTAACGTTAATACATACGGCTTCAAGGCTTCAAGAGTTACCTTCCGTGATGTTTACTATCAGACATCCATCGGTGAAACAGCAGGTACTCACTCATTCGCAGGTAACAACCCATCCACAGTAGGTTACGGCGTACAGCTTGGCTCTATCGACAAGGATATGTCAATGTCATCCTTCCAGTCTACAAACAGAGTTCTCGACCTCGCTATCAGCGGTGACGGCTTCTTCATCACTTCCCAGTTTGACGGCTCACTGCTCAATGGTGACCCTGACACAGGTAAGCTTACTGATCCATTCAATATTCCACCTAAGTCCACAACATATACAAGAATGGGTAACTTCTCCATCGACAGCAACGGTAACCTCGTTGCAGGCGCAAATACCTTCGTACTCGGTACTTGTAACTCCGATGAAGGTCTTGCTCTCGTAGGTGACGAAAGTGCTGCTATTCTTGATACACTCAACATCACATCAGGCAGAAATGCTGCAGGTGATAACGATGAAGAAGGCGACGTATTCGGTTCTGACCTTACAGCTGCCAACATCATCAACATTGAAGAGCTTATCAACAAGGCTTATGAAGAAGACCTTGAAGATACAGAAAAGTGGCTTACTTATGCTGACCTTTCTGCTTTCCAGATTGGTAAGGACGGCGTAATCACAGTTACATACAACAGCAAGATGAAGGCTATCGCAAGAATTGAACTTGCTACATTCGACAACCAGGAAGGTCTTATCGAAGACGGTAACACATCCTTTATTGAAACAGCAGCTTCAGGCGTAGCTAAGATCAAGAAGCCCGGTGACCCTGGTGCGGGCTTTACACAGTCCAACAAGCTGGAAATGTCCAATGTTAACCTCGCTCAGGAATTCTCTGATATGATCGTTACACAGAGAGGCTATCAGGCTAATGCAAGAATTATTACAACTTCCGACTCCATGCTTGAAGAACTTGTAAACCTCAAGCGTTAATTAGTTTTTTGAATTTATAACACCGCTTTTATGTAACAGTTGGCGCTGTTGAAAGCGGATACGGACTTATATTTACAGCGGTGAAAACCGCAATTCCTTACGTTCCTCACGCTTTGGCGGGCGGAGGAACACCCCTCGGATTTCACGGTCTGCGGAACAGCAGGTTGTTCCGCAGAACCGTTGAATTTCTACAAAACGTATAAAATTAAACAAATATTACATAAAGGAGTTTGCTTATGATTCAGCTTACACGAATTAACGGAACAGTTCTTCTCGTTAACGAACACTTCATCGAAATTGCAGAGGAAACTCCCGATACGGTTGTGACAATGCAGAACGGTCACAGATATCTTGTAAAGGAAAGCGTTCAGGAAATTATCGACAAGTCTGCTGAATTCAGACGCGAAAGTTATCCTAACAATAAATAAGAAAATTACGGCTGAATGTTGTTCTGACATTGCCTAAAATAAATTTTGGAGGAAGTTTGTTATGAATATTTCGGGTATTATCGGATTACTTCTTGCCATAGGGCTTGTAATCTGGGGAATTATGACGGGCGGTGATATTGCTGGATTCTGGGATCCGCCGTCTGTTGCTATCGTTCTTGGCGGTACTATCGGTGCGGTAATCTTCAACTTTCCGCTGTCCGTTCTTACTAAAGTGCCGAAAATGCTTAAAATTGCATTTCTGCCAAAGAAATACGATCCTGATAAGTACATAGAGGAAATGGTTGACTACTGTAAGACAGCTCGTATGAAGGGTATCCTTGCCCTTGAAGAGTCTGCAAATGCTTGTCCTGACCCATTTATGAAGGCTTCTCTTATGCTTATCGTTGACGCTAATGACTCCGACAAGGTTCAGAGTATGCTCGATGACTCCATCAACTTCATCTGTGAGCGTCACGAAAATAACTACGCTCTCTGGTCAAAGGCTTCCGCAATTGCTCCTGCTCTCGGTATGATCGGTACACTTATCGGTCTTATCAATATGCTTGCAGGTCTTGATCCGAGTGACCCTAACTCTGCTGCAACTCTCGGTCAGGGTATGTCTACAGCCCTTGTAACTACATTCTATGGTTGTATTCTTGCCCACCTTACCTTCACACCAATCGGTAACCTTTGTAAATACAACCACAATCAGGAAGTTCTCTGTCTTCAGATTATCGAAGAAGGCACACTCGCTATCATCTCAGGTGCTAACCCGCGTTACCTTGAAGAAAAGCTCCGTATGATGCTTCCCGGTACTCACAAGCCTAAGAAAAACAACGGTCCTGCAAGTGAGGGTGAATAAACTTTTTTGGCTGTTTGGGACATAAATGTACAAAGTGCCTAAATTATGACGGAAAATTCCGTGGCTAAAAAGTGAACTTTTTTCAGAAATAACCTTTAAATTTGCATTAAAGTATGGTATAATAATATAATCAAAATTATACTTGGATGTATTATAGCATTATGTCGAAAGGGGGAAAAGACTTTGGCTAAAAGAAGACCGGCACCTGAAGAAGAAGGTGCTAGCTGGATGGACACCTATGGTGATATGATTACGCTGGTTCTTACATTCTTTGTCCTGCTTTATTCAATGTCCTCCATGGACGTAAGCAAATGGCAGTATATTGCCGAGGCTTTTTCCAAGGGAAAGATTTCCGATACACAGGTTCAGGTTGTTGGTAAGCCTGACCCCGAAAACGACCCTACTGCAGTTTATGACGATACGGTGCCTGAGGTTGATGTTTA
>JAZUSM010000036.1:0-7932 GCA_045606725.1 Oscillospiraceae bacterium
ATCATCGCAAGAAGCCTCCGCGGTGCAGTTGAAAACACAAAGGAAGGCAGAGCAGATATGGCTCTCGGTCAGTACGTTGCAGGTATGGGCTTCTCCAACGTTGGTCTTGGTATTGTTCACTCAATGGCTCACCCACTCGGCGCACTTTACGATACACCACACGGCGTGGCAAACGCAACCATTCTCCCTACAGTTATTGAATACAACGCTGAAGCACCAGGCGAGAAGTACCGTGAAATTGCTCGTGCAATGGGTGTCAAGGGCGTTGACGATATGACTCAGGAAGAATACAGAAAGGCAGCAATCGAGGCTGTTAAGCAGCTTTCCATTGATGTTGGAATTCCTGCTGACCTCAAGGAAATCGTTAAGGCTGAGGATATTCCTTTCCTTGCACAGTCTGCTTACGATGACGCTTGCCGTCCCGGCAACCCTAAGGATACTTCTGTTGAAGATATCACAGCACTTTACAACTCTCTTATGTAAGAGTTAGGAATTTTGAGAGTGGAGTGAGAAGTTATCTTTTCACTCCACTCTATACTATTAATTACTATTTACTTTGGGCAATGGCGGTGTTGCCGCTTTTGCCGAGGGTGAATTTATGGAGTAACAAGATGAAACGTGTAAAATGGATTTTCTTCGATATAGGCTCAACGCTTGTTGACGAAACAGAGGCTTACAATCATAGAATTCGTGACGCAATTTCAGGCACGGATATAACCTTTGAGCAATTCAATGAAAAGCATATTTATTTTGCAAAGCAGAATTTGAAGAGCGACATTGAAGCGATAAACTTTTTTTGCTTGACGAAAACGCCTTGGCATAAGGAGGACGAGATTTTGTATCCTGATGCGGAAAGGGTGCTGAAATTTCTTTGTGATAAGGGCTACAAAATAGGAGTAATCGCAAATCAAAGTCTGGGTACTGCAGAAAGACTTGAAAACTGGGGGTTGAGCAGATACATAGATGTTGTAGCGGCTTCTGCGGAGCTTGGCTTTGCAAAGCCTGACGAGAGGATTTTTCGGTATGCACTTGAACAAGCGGAATGTGCGGCGGAAAATGCTGTTATTGTTGGCGACAGGCTTGACAATGACATTTTTCCTGCTAAAAAGCTTGGTATGAAAACCGTGTGGATAAGACAAGGTTTTGCGGTTTATCAGACACCTGAAAATAAAGATTATGAAGCGGATTATTCTGTTGATAATCTGATTGAACTGATGAATATTTTTTAATAGTATGAGGTAACAAAATGCCAAAAGCAATCTTAATCTGCGGAAAAATTTGCAGCGGAAAAAGCTTTTACACCGAAACGCTGCGGAAGAAACTGGGTGCGGCTGTGTTGTCCTGCGACGAGATAACGCTGTCGGTGTTCGACGGAAATCTCGGGGACAAACACGACGAAATCTGTAATCGTATACACGACTATCTTTTCGGCAAGTCGGTTGAGCTGCTGGAAATCGGTGTGAACATCATACTGGAATGGGGCTTCTGGAGCAGGGCTGACCGTGACTTTGCACGGCAATTCTACGAAAGCCGCGGCTATGAATGTGAGTTCCACTACATTGACATTTCCGATGAGGACTGGCAGAGGAACATTGACAAGCGCAACAGGGAGGTTGCCGAGGGGAAAACCAAGGCGTATTTTCTTGATGAGGGCTTGCTCGAAAAGCTGGAAAGGCTTTTTGAGGTGCCTGATGAGAGTGAGATTGATGTTTGGTTTGTGAATAAACCTGAATAGAAAGGAAGATTGAAATGCTCAAAAATATACCTAAAATTCTTTCGCCCGAAATGGTGAAAACACTTATGGAAATGGGTCACGGCGACGAAATTGTCATTGCTGACGGGAATTTCCCTGCGGAAACCTACGGCAAGCGTGTAGTGCGCTGTGACGGTCACGGTGTACCCGAACTGCTTGACGCAATTATGCAGCTGTTCCCCCTTGATACATACACCGACAAGCCTGTTATGCTGATGGAGGTTGTTCCGGGTGACCCTGTTGTTCCGACAATATGGGACGAGTACAAGGACATCATCAACAAGTACGAGCCTGAAAACTGCAAGATTGAGATGATTGAGCGTTTTGCTTTCTACGAGCGTGCAAAGATGGCTTACGCTGTTGTTGCAACGGGCGAGGAGGCTATTTACGCTAACATTATACTTAAAAAGGGTGTAGTGAAATGAGTGAGAAAAGAGTTCTCGTTTTTGATTTTGGTGCTTCAAGCGGCAGGGCAATGCTTGGCAAGTTCAACGGCGAAACCATTTCCCTTGAGGAAATTCACCGCTTTGAGAACACCCCTGTGAAGCTTGGCGGCACGTTCTACTGGGACATTTACCGCCTTTTCTACGAGGTGAGGCAGGGCATTTCAAAGGCTGTCCTTGCAGGCGGTTTTGACAGTATCGGAGTAGACACCTGGGGCGTGGATTTTGGCTTGATTGCTAAAGATGGTGCACTGATGGAAGCACCTGTGCATTACCGTGACGAGCGCAACAACGGCATGGTTGATGAGGCGCTGAAACTGTTTGCGAGAGAACCGTTCTACAAAATTACCGGCAATCAGTTTATGGATATCAATACGGTTTTCCAGCTTCTTTCACTTCGGAAAAATCGTCCCCATATGCTTGACAATGCCGAAACGCTTCTGCTTATGCCCGACCTGTTCAACTACCTGCTTACGGGCGAGAAAAAGAGCGAGGTTTCCATTGCTTCGACAACGCAGATGATGAATGCCGACAAAAAAGCGTGGTCGGAGGAGGTACTCACGGCGCTTGATATTCCGCAGAATTTACTGACGGAGATTGTACCGTCGGGCACGGTTGTCGGCAAACTTTCCGACAGCATTTGTCACGACCTTAATGCACCGAAATCTGACATTATCGCGGTTTGCGGTCACGACACACAGTGCGCTGTTGCGGCTGTTCCTACCGAGGAAAAGGACTTCATCTTTATTTCCTGCGGAACGTGGTCGCTGTTCGGCACGGAGCTTGACAAACCGCTTATCAATGAAAAATCCGAGGAGCTTAATCTCACAAACGAGGCGGGCTACGGCGGAACAACAACGTTCCTGAAAAACATTATCGGCTTGTGGCTGATACAGGAGTCCCGCCGTCAGTTCAGACGTGAGGGGCAGGAGTATTCCTTTGCGGAGCTTGAAAAGCTTGCACTTGCGGCTGAGCCGTTCAAGTGCTTCATCAACCCAGACGCGCCCGAGTTTGTTCCCGAGGGGAATATTCCTCAGCGTGTTAAGGATTTCTGCAAGCGTACGGGACAGCCTGTTCCCGAAACTGTTGGCGAGGTTATGCGTTGCATTTACGAGAGCCTTGCGCTGAAATACCGTCAGGCGTTTGACGAGATAAAGACCTGCACGGGCAAGGATTACCGCACAATAAATCTTATCGGCGGCGGAACAAAGGACGGTTTGCTTTGCAGAATGACAGCCAACGCATGCAACTGCGAGGTTACTGCAGGACCTATCGAGGCAACTGCTTACGGCAACGCGGCTATTCAGTTTATTGCGGCGGGAGCAATTCCCGATATAAAGGCGGCGAGAAAAATTATTGCCGCTTCCGATAGCGTAAAGACCTTTGCGCCCGACAGCTTTGCGGAGTGGGATAAGGCCTATGAGAGGTATAAAGAATTTCAGAATTGAAAGTACCGTTTCAATAAAGGAGGATAATCAGGTTGACTGACACAAAGACAGATTTTTCCGCTTCAATCAGAGTGCTTATCGTTATCGGAATTGTTCTTGCAAATCTGATAACAGCTGTTGCACCGGTTTTTGTACCTGCAACGGTGACAGGATATGTTTGGTATGAGTATTTCTGGAGAAAGAAAAGTAGGGTGTCATCGTTCAAGGTTACAGGAATAATTTCTGCGTGTGTTGCTGTAATTTCAGTGCCTGCATTGATATTCTCAATCGTTGAGAAAGTTCCTGCAGAGCAAATGACGGCACTGCATAAAATTGCGGCATATGCGGCGGCAGGTGGTATTATATATTTTATATCCGTGGGCATTTCTGTCGGATTAAGTTATGTAGTATTGTTCATCATAAATAGTATCAAATCAAATTAAATAAAAAGGAGTAGATAATTATGAACCCAAGAATTGGTATCAGACCCGTAATCGACGGTAGACAGTATGGCATCAGAGAGTCCCTCGAGGTACAGACAATGAATATGGCAAAGGCTGCAAAGGAGCTTATCGAGGCTAACTGCCGTTATGCTGACGGAACACCCGTTGAATGTGTAATCGGACCTTGTACAATCGGCGGCGGCGCTGAGGCTTACAAGACAGAAGAATTCTTCGCAACACAGAATGTTTGCGCAACTCTTTCCGTTACACCTTGCTGGTGCTACGGCTCGGAAACTATGGACCTTAACCCTCTTACAATCAAGGCTGTATGGGGCTTCAACGGTACGGAGCGTCCGGGTGCGGTTTATCTTGCGGCTGTTATGGCTGCTCACGCACAGAAGGGTCTGCCTGCGTTTGCAATCTACGGCAGAGATGTCAAGGACGCAACCGACACAACTATTCCTGAGGACGTTTCCGAAAAAATCCTCCGTTTTGCACGCTGTGCTGTAGCGGTTGGACAGATGAGAAACAAGGCTTATGTTGGTATCGGCGGCGTGTCAATGGGTATTGCAGGTTCTTGGTGCGATGCAAACTTTATGCAGAAGTACCTCGGTATCCGTCCTGAATGGGTTGATATGACAGAAATTCTCCGTCGTGTAAAGCTTGAAATTTACGACCATGCTGAATACGAAAAAGCTCTTGCGTGGACAAAGGCAAACTGCCCTGAGGGTATGGACGTGAACAACGAAGTCAACCCGGGTAATCCTGATGTTATGAGCCACGAGGAACAGTGGGAATTCTGCGTGAAGATGACACTGATTATCCGTGATATTATGCTTGGCAATGACAAGCTTAAAGACCTCGGCAGATTTGAGGAGTCCAACGGCAGAAACGCTATTTTCGGCGGTTTCCAGGGACAGCGTCAGTGGACAGACTGGCTTCCTAACGCTGACTTTGCGGAAAGTATCCTCAACTCCACATTTGACTGGAACGGCAAGAAACAGCCTGTTCTTCTCGCTACCGAAAATGACGGTCTTAACGGTACTGCAATGCTTTTCGGCAACCTGCTGACAGGACGTGCTTCCGTATTTGCTGATGTGCGTACATACTGGAGTCCTGAGGCTGTTGAGCGTGTTACAGGCTGGAAGCCTGAGGGCAGAGCAGCAAACGGCTTTATCCACCTTATCAACTCGGGTGCAGCAGCTGTTGACGCAACAGGTCTTGCTAAGGACGAAGACGGCACAAACCTTATGAAGCAGTGGTGGAATGTTACTGACGAGGATATCAGGGCTATGCTTGACGCTACTGACTGGTGCCCTGCAAATCTCGGCTATTTCAGAGGCGGCGGATTCTCCTCCCACTTCAGGACACAGGCTGAAATGCCCGTAACAATGATGCGTGTAAACATCATTGAGGGCGTTGGACCAACTCTCCAGATTGCAGAGGGTTACACAGTAACACTCCCTGATAATGTTCATAAGCCTCTCGACGAAAGAACAGACAAGACATGGCCTACAACATGGTTTGTTCCTGAAGTTACAGGTAATGGAGCATTTGCTGACGTTTACTCCGTAATGGCTAACTGGGGTGCTAACCACGGCTCCATCACATACGGTCATATCGGCGCAGACCTTATCACACTTGCTTCTATGTTGAGAATTCCTGTTTCCATGCACAACGTTTCCGAGGACAAAATTTACCGTCCACACTGTTGGGCAGGCTTCGGTACAGCCGATGCAGAAGGTGCAGACTACAGAGCTTGTGCACATTATGGCTCACTTTACAGATAATTTCAAAGAAAGCTGAAACAAATCCCGTTTCAGCTTTCTTTTTATATAAATAATTTGTCAAATAATAATTTTTTGTTGCAATTTAATATTTTGTATGTTATAATGTTAATAATGCTTGTGTAATTTTACAACGCATTCAGTTTGGAAAAAGAATTATATTGGAGGTTTTCAAATGGCAAGAACAGTACAAGAGCTTATGAACATGATCAAGGACAACGATATCCAGATGATTGACTTCAAAATCGTTGATATCAACGGTCAGTTCCGTCACGTTACAATTCCTGCTGAACAGTTCAGCGAGGATACATTAAAGGAAGGTATCGGCTTCGACGCTTCCAACTACGGCTACGCAGTTGTAGAAAAGAGCGATATGGTATTCATTCCTGACCTGGATACAGCTATGGTTGACCCGTTCTGCGGCGTGCCGACACTTTCTATCACAGGCAACGCAATGGTTATCGACTATCCCGAAAACAGACCTCTCGACCAGTACCCAAGAAATATCGTTCTTGCTGCTGAACAGTATATGAAGGATACAGGCATTGCTGATACAATGCTCATTCTCCCTGAATTTGAATTCCACCTTTTCGATAACGCAGGCTGGTCTGTAACACCTGAAAGAATTGGTATGTACGTCGATACATCACAGGCTTACTGGAACAGCGAAACAGAGGGCAAGGGCTGCGTAGTTGCTCATCAGAAGAACTACCACATCGCTAAGCCATTCGATACTTCCTATGAGTGCCGTTCTGAAATGTGTATGGAAATGCAGAAGGCAGGTATTCCAATCAAGTATCACCACCCAGAAGTTGGCGCAGCAGGTCAGTTCGAAATCGAACCAATGCTCGGTCAGATGTCCACAATGGCTGACGCAACAATGATGATTAAGTACATCATCCACAATACAGCTCTCAAGTATGGCAAGGTTGCAACCTTTATGCCAAAGCCTGTCTACGGCGAAGCTGGTAACGGTATGCACGTACATATGCTCCTCCTCAAGGACGGCGAGCCTGTATTCTCCGACGATAACGGCTATTCACACCTCAGCCAGACAGCACACTACTTTATGGGCGGTCTGCTGAAGCATATTTCTTCCCTCTGTGCAATCACAAACCCAAGTACAAACTCCTTCAAGCGTCTTGTACCTGGCTTTGAAGCACCTGTAACGGTTGGTTACGCAACTTCCAACAGAAGTGCCGTAATCCGTATCCCTGCTTACGCAAAAACACCAAAGCTCAGACGTTTTGAAATCCGTAACCCTGACGCAACCTGTAACCCATACCTTGCTTACGCAGCAATCCTTATGGCAGGTCTTGACGGCGTAAAGAACAAGATTGACCCACACGCAAACGGCTGGGGTCCATATGACTTCAACCTCTATAAGCTTTCCGACGAGGAAAAGGCAAAGCTTTCCTCCCTCCCAACAACTCTCGACGCTGCTCTTGATGCACTCGAAGCTGACCACGACTACCTCACAGTAGGCGGCGTATTTCCAGAACAGCTCATCAAGACATTCATCGCAAATAAGAGAAAGGAATGTTTTGAACTCTCCAAGATTCCTCACCCAGCAGAATTTGACAGATATTTCAACCTCTAATATGAAAATGACCGCCACGGTACAGTTGCCGTGGCGGTCACTTTTGTTTGATTAGTAAATTGAAATTTACAGTTTTCTCAGGTTTTCAATTTCAATGCCATCGCCATCAGGATTTTCTCCATGATGTGCCTCTATTAATTTTTTACATGGGAAATCATTACATTTCCCACAATGAGGAAGTTCTTTGTTTTCAGCACATGCATATAGTTCACATGTTCCCCAAAATGGACGCCCCTTATGTATGTGACATCCTGTGCAATTTTGCTCTGTTTTAAATTTGCAAGCATCACAATCAATTCCGCAGCTACTGTAGTTTGCCATATTATATTCCCCCATTAAATTCTTATTTGGTACAATATAAGAGTAGTAACCCGATGCAAAAAGCATTGCAAAACTACTCTTATTTTTATACAATAAAGAGGAAAGGTCCGGCGTAATTCTTATTGGATTAACACATCCGATCGATAAACTGTCGACCG
>JAZUSM010000037.1:0-18669 GCA_045606725.1 Oscillospiraceae bacterium
CAGTAAACGTGGAAATGTCCGATTGCCCGTGGAACGAAGAAACAAAGCTTATGCTTGTAGGCTTAAAGGCTGAGGACATCAAGAAGTCCGAGCGTGAGCCTCTCAACCTCGTTTTCCTTATCGACGTCAGCGGCTCAATGTTCTCTGAAGATAAGCTCCCTCTCGTGCAGAAGGCTTTCACAATGCTTACTGAAACCCTCACAGAAGACGACAGAATTTCCATCGTAACCTACGCAGGCGATGAAAAGGTTGTCCTCAAGGGTACAAGCGGCGAAGACAAGGATAAGATTATTGACGCAATCAACAGCCTCGAAGCAGGCGGTTCTACATACGGCGAAGCAGGTATAAACCGTGCATATGACCTTGCAGAAAGATACTTCATCGACGGCGGCAACAATCGTGTAATCCTCGCAACAGACGGCGACCTTAACGTTGGTCTTTCCTCCGAGGAAGAACTTACCGAGCTTATCGAGGAAAAGCGTGAATCAGGCGTGTTCCTCTCCGTACTCGGCTTCGGTACAGGTAATGTAAAGGACGACCGTATGGAAGCACTTGCTGACCACGGTAACGGTAACTACTCTTACATTGACAGCGAAATGGAAGCGAAGAAGGTTCTCGTTGAAGAAATGGCAGGAACACTTTATACAGTAGCAAAGGACGTAAAAATCCAGGTTGAATTCAATCCTGTAAATGTAAGCGGATACCGTCTTATCGGCTACGAAAACAGAGCGCTTGCAGATGAAGATTTCCACGATGATACAAAGGACGCAGGCGAAATCGGAGCAGGTCACACAGTTACTGCACTCTATGAAATCGTGCTTAACGAAAGTGGTACATCAATCCCCGAAGCTGAACTGAAGTATCAGCAGAACACACCAACAGGCAATAAAAACGAGCTTCTCACAGTGTCCCTCCGCTATAAGCAGCCAGACGAGGACGAAAGCAAGCTTCTCGCAGTTCCAGTTACTGACGAAGTCTACACAAAGAAAATGCCTGAAAACCTGACCTTTGCCGCAGCAGTAGCAGAGTTCGGAATGGTACTCAGAAACAGCGAATTCAAGGGCACAGCAAGCTGTGACCAGATTCTCGAACTTCTCGAAGATTACGACTACCGAAGCGATGATTACAAAACAGAATTTGTCTACCTCGTAAGAACAATGGATAAGCGTGGTTATTAATAAAAATGAATGGGCGGATAGTATCCGCCCGCCATTAAAAATTTCAGTACGGAAAGTAAAAAAATTTCCGTACTTTTTATTTTGTCTTGTGTAAATTATAAAGCTGTGCAAGCCTGTTCCAGGTCTTGTAATCAACAACACCTGTCTGTTCCTCACCGGCAATTTCCTGCAAATGCCTTACAGCGTCAGCAGTTTTCACACCGTAAATTCCGTCCATATCAAGCAGAGGAAGGTTCGCATACCGCGAAAAAACAGTGTTCAGCATAGCCTGTAAAATGTAAATGTCAAACCCTGTTTCGCCCTGCTTCAGATTTTCATCAGCATTTATAATCGGGAGAATAGAAATCAACTCCGCATAATATTCCTCCGTCTGTAAATAAACCTCGTAAAGCTTATCCCACGTCTCACGGTCAGCCTTTCCCGTCACAGGCAAGTCATATTCACGCTGAAACTTTCGGATAGCATCCTCTGTACGTTCATCATAAACGCCACTCGGAACAACCAGCGGAATGTTCTCATTGTCACGGGCAACTCTCCGCAGATAGTCCTGTATCTCATAAATATGTCCCTTTTTAGCTTCATCTGTGTAAGCCATAAATTCACCTCACTCAATCACATAGCCAGGATACTGTCCGGGCTGTTTTTCATATCCAAATCGCAAATCCGAGTAAATATCGGAAATAGCGTCCCAAACTCCCGCACTGACCGACCCCGTGACAGGATAACCAAATTGCCTTTGAAAAGCCGAAACTGCATTTCTCGTAACAGGACCGAAATATCCCGTCGCCGTAACCGTCGGAATTGAGGGATAGCTTTGTGCGATGTAGGAAAGATACTCCTGTAAAACACGCACATATTCGCTTGTGATACCCTCCGTCAGTACAGTACCCGGAAACAGCACCGCATTTTCTCCTTCAATGTTAATTGGCACATTCTCCACAATTCCCGCATATGCACGGTATAAATCGTCCCATGTCCTCTCGTCAACCTCTCCTGTCATGGGTAAGCCGAATAGCTGCTGAAAAGACCGCACCGAAGCCGCCGTCGCTTCATCATAAGTTCCTGTCTGTTCAACAGGTGTAACGTCCTTGTAGTATGCACCGATAACCTGCAGATAATACTGAATATATTCCGTCGGCAGCCCCGTTGCACCTATTCCAACGGGCAAATCAAACTGCTTCGGCAGTTCACCAAGAGTAAGTCCCTCCGAATTAAGCTGTGCAAGCTTTTTTACGCTGGTGTAAATGTAGTTTATTCTGTACCACGTCGCCTTGTCAACAACACCTGTCTGTGGCATGTTGAAAATCTGCTGAAACTGCCGTACAGCATCAGCCGTCTTTACATCATAAGTAAAATCCGTAGGATAAATCTTGGGGATAGCAGGGTAATTCGCCGCAATTCTGTTCAGCTGAATTTCAAGACGGTTTACGTCCGTGCCACCCGACCCGATAGTAAGCGGTTCACCAGGGTAACTTGGAACATTGGTGCGGACGGGAGCATTTTCCACAATATTTATGTCATCCCCGTAATAATAGGTCAGAATGTTGTACGGTACAAATCCCTGCTTTGCAAGGTCAACACTGCCCCATTGATAAAGCCCCTCGCAGGTTACTTCAATGCCATCACAGTATGTGGCATAAAACGGCTCGATGTTACCCTGACGAACAAGATAGTCATTGAAAATATCATCAACAATACGGCTTATCGGCTCGAAAATATCACGGTTTTCCACAAAGGAATGGTCGTACTGAATTGAGTTTGTAATGTCAAAATTGTAACCCTGCGACGGATACCATTCCGTGTAAATTCTGTTCAGCGTGTAGGAAATAATCGCGTAAATGTTGGCACGAAGCGCACTCTCAGGCCATGTCGGATAAAGCTCGCTCGAAGCAACATTTTTGATATAATCGGGAAAGCTTACCGTAACATTTCTTGCACTTGTGTTGTTTGGTCTGCCTAAATGCACTGTAACCGTTTCAGGAATGTAAGGTGTACCGTTAGCCATTTGCCGCACCTCCGTCAGGACGCTGAGTACCTTGCAGTTCATTCTCAGCAAGAGGGATAAGTGCAACAGGCTGAATGGACTTAACCGTGTCAAAAATAGGCACTGTCACCTCAGGCACCGTGTAAAATCCTTTCTTATATACCGTTACATTGTATTCACTGAATGGTCTTTCCGTCGGATCAGGTGCTTCTGAAAATTCCGCAAGAGGAGCGGGTAGGGGAATAACATCGGTTGCACCGCTTCTGTCCGTAAGCTTCATTGTAACAAGATAGCTCTGTCCGTTGATTACTTGAGTAACAATCACCGCCGCCTTTGGTACAGGTACAGCTCTATCACCCGTAGTAACCTCAACCTGTAAGTACCCCGTACCTTTCATATCGGGAGCATTGCTGCTGTCATCATCGTCATCATCGAACAGGTCTTCGAAATCCGTGTCATTGTCAGGATAATCAATGTCAGGAATGATATCCTCAATATAGTCCTCCAGATCCTCCAGCGGCTCAGGTGCATCATAGTTGTAGTTGCCCTGATTGTGCGGCAAATCTTCAGCAGGCTCAAATCTAGGGTCTGTAGTAATTGTCGCAATTACAGCAACTGTTTCATTTGTTTTCGCAGCCGTTTCAGCCTGCAGAATTTCTTCAGCAGTAGGAAATTTGCTTTTGTTCGGAATTGTATCTGATTCCTCAGCACCTTTTCCGTAGTTCATCGGAATTTTTGGCATAGGCGGATTCATAAGCTGTTCTGTAACTTCCTTTTTCTCATTCTTGACATCCTGTACCTCCGTGTGTTTTTCAGCAACAGGAACAACCGCTTCCTGTCTTGCAGCAGGCGGAGCTTCCGAGCGCTTGCTCTTGTAAAGCCGCATCATTTCTTCTTTGTATCGTTCAGCCATATTATCAAGCTTGTTTTTGTCCTGCATAAAATCCCTCCATATAGCGTTTGTAAAAGAATATTCACCTCATTGCAAAAAAATTCCTTATTCCACTTGATTTTAGCACGGTTTTGCGGTAAAATATAATATGTATAAGTATTTCATTTCGGAGGTAATTTATGGCTTCTTTTAATTTCGCAGCAATTTTTACAGACCATATGGTTTTGCAAAGAAATAAAAATATAACCGTTTGGGGCAGCGCATATAACGGTACTGAAATAACAGTTGAGCTTAACGGTAATAAGGTTATCGCAGTAACCGACGAGGGAAGCTGGAAAGCTGTACTTCCTCCGATGGAAGCAGGCGGACCATATGAATTGAAAGCATCTGACAATAACGGTGCTGAAATTGTTTTTAGCGACGTAATGATAGGTGAAGTATGGCTTGCAGGCGGACAGTCAAATATGGAGTTGGAGCTGCAGAATTCCCTCAACGGCAAGGAAGTCCTTGCTGATATCAAGGACGTTAACGTCCGCTTCTATTATACTCAGAAAATTCCTTACATAGATGACTATTTCCACTTTGTCGAGCGTAATGGCAGCTGGACAATTGCATCTCCCGATACAGCAGCCTGCTATTCAGCAGTTGGCTATTATTATGCTAAAACACTTTCCGAAAAGCTTGGAGTAACAGTCGGAGTAATCGGTTGTAACTGGGGCGGTACATCCGCTTCTGCATGGATGAGCAGAGAGCTTCTCGAAAAGGATATCGATACAAAAACATACGTTGATGAATATAATGAAGCAATATCAGGCAAAACCTTTGAGCAGTACTGCAAGGAGCGTAAGGAATTCTTTGAATGGGAAAAGGAATGGCAGCCTAAAATTGGTGAGTTCTATGCAAAAAATCCCGAAGGCACTTGGGACGAAGCGCAGGCTTACGCAGGACCTTGCCGCTGGCCTGAACCAATGGGACCGAAATCACCATTCCGTCCGGCAGGTGTGTATGAAACCATGCTGAAGCGTGTGTGTCCGTATACAGTTGCAGGCTTCATCTATTATCAGGGTGAAAGTGACGACCATAAGCCAACCACATATTATAAGCTTCTCAAGCTTCTTATCGAGCAGTGGCGTACCGACTGGGAGGACGACAGCCTCGCATTTATGCTTGTACAGCTTCCGATGTTCCTCAACAGAGGCGAGGAGGACCACAAGCGTTGGTGCTATATCCGTGAAGCACAGATGCGTGTCCACGAAACAACCAAGAATACAGGCATCGCAGTAATTCTTGATAAAGGCGAGTACGGCAATATCCACCCCGTTGATAAACAACCAGTCGGTGAAAGACTGGCACTGCAGGCACTTTACCATACATATGGAGAAGTCCCAGCAAATGAAGCTTACGGACCTGTATATAAGTCCTGTGACTATGTTGACGGTGGTATACTTGTTTTCTTTGATTATGCATGGGACGGTATAGAACTTTGCGGAGAAAAGCCGTTAGGCTTTGAAATCGCAGGTGCAGATAAAAAATATGCCGAAGCGGAAGCTGAAATCCGTGGGGACAGAATTTTTGTCAAGTCGGATAAAGTTGCAAATCCAGTTTACCTCCGATATAACTGGACAAACTATGGCGATGTAACACTTTTCGGCAGAAACGGCATCCCTGTTGCACCATTCAGAACAAGCAGAAATGACGAATAACGAAAGGAAAAAACATAATGAAGCTTTCATCACTTTTTAACAGCGAAAAAACAATCCTGTCATTTGAGGTGTTTCCACCTAAAAAGACAAGTCCGATAGAAACTATCTACAGCACACTTGCCGAGCTGAAAGAGCTTAACCCTGCCTTTATCAGCGTAACCTACGGTGCAGGTGGAAATGCTGCAGATACAACAACCTGCGACATCGCCGCATATATCCAGCGTGAACTGGGCATTCCCTCAGCAGCGCACCTTACCTGCGTCTACAGCACAAAAGAGGGTGTCCTCACTCAGCTTCAGCAGTTCAGGGAAAGAGGCGTAGAAAATATCCTCGCACTCCGAGGTGACGTAAACCCTGAAATTCCACGTCTGCACGAGTTTGAGTACGCAAGTGACCTGACAAGGTTCATCAAGGAAAATGGTGACTTTCATGTTTCAGGTGCGTGCTATCCTGAATGTCACCTCGAAGCATCTTCTCTTGCAGAAGATATCAAGCACCTTAAAATCAAGGTAGAAGCAGGTGCAGAGCACCTTATGTCACAGCTTTTCTTTGACAACGATACATTCCATCGCTTCCGTGAAATGGCAGATATTGCAGGAATCAATGTGCCAATCGAAGCAGGAATTATGCCTGTAGTGAATAAAAAGCAGATTGAGCGAATGGTGTCAATGTGCGGAGCAAGCCTGCCGCCTAAATTTGCAAAAATGATGCAGAGATATGAGCATAATCCCGAAGCACTCCGCGACGCAGGTATCGCATATGCAGTTGACCAGATTGTTGACCTTATCTCAAACGGCGTTGACGGTATCCATCTCTACACAATGAATAATCCATACGTTGCACGAAAAATCAGTGAAGCAGTGAGGTCACTCCTGTGATTATCACATCAATAAATCGCACTGAAGCTTTTCGCTATCTCGGAATAAAAGGTACGCCCGACAACGCAACCTTGCGGCTTGCAGACGAGTGTGAGAAAATGCTTCTTGCGGAAATGACACCAAAATTCGGCTGGTCTTACGCAGATGTTTCCGAGCACTCAAATGATTCAGTCAGATTGTCGGGATACGCGCTTGTACTTACAGGAAACGACATATCTATGCATCTTGACGGTTGTTGCGGTGTCGTCCTTCTTGCCGCAACTCTCGGAAATAACGTCGATATGCTTCTGAGAAAAACACAGACTCAGGATATGGCAAAAGCCGTAATTCTCGATGCAATGGCTTCCGCCGCAATTGAACAGGTCTGTGACAAAGCTGAAAAGGAAATTGCAAAAAAACTGGAAAACAAGCATTTTACATGGCGCTTTTCTCCGGGATACGGTGATTTCCCAATTGAAGTGCAAAAGGATTTTCTTTCGGCACTGAATGCACAAAAAGTCATAGGATTGTGTGCAAGTGCAAGCGGAATGCTTACCCCGACAAAATCTGTAACAGCAGTAATCGGCGTGCATGAAAAGTCAGTGCAGAATAAAAAGCACAGCTGTGAAAGCTGTAATATGCGTGACCGCTGTAACTATCGAAAAACAGGAGGAACCTGCCAATGAAAAAGGATAAATTCTATAAACTGCTGTCGGAAAACGAGTTTGTTTTCCTTGACGGTGCAATGGGCACAATGCTCCAGTCAAAGGGACTCGAAACAGGCGGAGTACCCGAATTGCTCAACCTTACCAAGCCTGAGTGGCTTACAGAAATACACGACGCTTACGTTTCCGCAGGTTCACAGCTTGTGTACGCAAATACATTCGGTGCAAACCGCTACAAGCTTGCTGAAACAGGAAAATCCGTAGCCGAAATTATCCCTGCTGCAATCGAAAACGCAAAAAATGCAGTAGGTGACAAGGCTCTTGTTGCCCTCGATATCGGACCAATCGGTCAGCTTCTCGAACCGACAGGAACACTTTCTTTCGAGGAAGCCTACGATATTTTCCGTGAGCAGATTGAAGCAGGCAAGGAAGCCGACGTTGTTGTTTTCGAAACAATGACCGACCTCTATGAACTTAAAGCCGCAGTCCTCGCCGCAAAAGAAAACTGCGACCTGCCTATAATCTGCACAATGACATTCGAGCAGAATATGCGTACCTTTACAGGCTGTGCAATCTCCTCAATGGCAATCACCCTCGAAGGACTCGGTGTCGACGCAATCGGCGTAAACTGCTCCCTCGGACCAAGAGAGCTTGAGCCTGTTGTTGCCGAGCTTTCCAAGTGGACAACCCTGCCAATCGTTGTAAAAGCAAACGCAGGTCTGCCCGACCCTGTAACAAATACATACGATATAACCCCCGAAGAATTTGCCGAAAGCTATGTGAACCTCGTAAAATACGGTGTAAAGCTTGTTGGCGGCTGCTGCGGAACAAATCCTGATTTTATCCGTGCTGTAGTAAATAAGCTCAACGGCATGAAGTGTTGCAAACCTGAAGTGAAGCTTGAAGCCGCAGTTTGTACACCTGCCAAAACTGTCGAAATCAACCAGCCAAGAATTATCGGTGAGCGTATCAACCCAACAGGCAAAAAGCTGTTCAAGGAAGCGCTGAAAAGGGGAGATATTGACTATATCCTTAATCAGGCTATCCAGCAGATTGAAGCAGGCGCAGATATCCTCGATGTAAATGTCGGTCTGCCCGATATCGACGAAAAAGAAATGATGGTCAAGGTTGTCAAGGCAATTCAGTCCGTAACAGATTTACCGTTACAGCTCGACTCAACAAGACCCGACGTCCTTGAAGCCGCACTCCGTATCTACAACGGTAAGCCAATCGTAAACTCCGTAAATGGCGAGGAAGGCTCTCTTGAAGCAATTCTCCCACTCGTTAAAAAGTACGGCGCTGCAGTAGTGGGGCTCACACTTGATGAAGGCGGTATCCCTAAAACAGCCGACGGACGCTTCACAATTGCAGAGAAAATCCTTGACCGCGCACAGAAAATCGGTATCCCAAAGCGTGACGTTTTCATCGACTGCCTGACCCTTACCGCATCTGCCGAGCAGAAAGCCGTTATGGAAACAATCAACGCCCTCCATAGAGTAAAAACCGACCTCGGACTGAAAACCGTCCTCGGTGTTTCTAATATCTCATTCGGTCTGCCAAACCGTGAGCTTGTCAATTGCAATTTCCTGCAAATGGCTCTTACAAACGGACTTGACCTGCCGATTATCAACCCTAACGCCGCACTTATGACAGGTGCAGTCCGTGCATATAAGCTGCTGACAAACATCGATGAAAATGCAAGTGAGTTTATCGCCGCTTATGCCGAAAGTAGTATGACAACCTCAATGAGCAGCACCACAGCCGCACCTGTCCAGCAGAAAAGCGGAGTAACCGATCTGCCAACAGCAATCGCAAACGGACTTAAATCCGAGGGCGCAAAAATTACCGAGGAACTTCTCAAAACCCACGACACAATGGACATTGTCGATAATATGCTTATTCCTGCACTTGACAAAGCAGGTGCAGAGTTTGAGCAGGGCAAAATCTTCCTGCCACAGCTTATTATGGCGGCAAACGTTGCACAAGCGGCTTTTGAGGTAATCAAAACCCACATGTCAGCAGGCGGCGAAACCGTCAGCAAGGGCAAGGTAGTTCTTGCAACCGTAAAGGGAGATATCCACGATATCGGCAAGAATATCGTCAAGGTCCTCCTTGAAAATTACGGCTTTGACGTAATCGACTTGGGCAAGGACGTCCCACCCGAAACAGTTGTTGAAGCTGCCGTTTCCCACAGCGTAAAGCTTGTTGGTCTGTCCGCACTTATGACCACAACCCTCGGCGCAATGGAGGACACAATCAAGCTTCTTCACGAAAAGAATGTCCCCTGCAAAATCGTAGTAGGCGGAGCAGTCCTTACCCCCGAATATGCCGAAAAAATCGGTGCCGACTACTATGCAAAGGACGCAAAGGAAACAGTTGATATTGCCAAGAAAATTTATACATAATAAAAATGGGTACTCTTTTCAGAGTACCCATAAATTTTTATCCGAACAAATCCACATCGGAAATATTACTGTTATTCTTGCCTTCCTGAACCTTCATCATCTTTTCATAAGCACAGTTGGAATTTTCATCACGCTCATTAGCCGCCGCTTCTTCATATTCCGCAAGATTAGGAGCAAGATGTCCAAGACTCTGCGCAACCTCATCACGCAAATCCTCAGGAACATCGCTTACCTCCTTAGCTGTTTCACGCTCATACGCAGTAAGCTGTTTTTCTTCCTCAATAACCGCCATTCCCGTCGTAATTATTTCATCCATATCCTCTGACGGCTCCATAGGCGCAATGAAACGTTTGCCGCGTACTTCCTCATAAACAACAGGTTCATCAGCAAGTATTTCACCTGCACCCATTTCATCCATTGCCGCAAAGCTTGCATCATCAAGCGAAGCATCGAACATCGGATATCCTGGTAAGTCCTTGATTTCAACAAGAGCCGAAATATCATGTGCAGCTCTGAAAACAGTAAGTGCAGAAACAACATAAGCAAGCAAAGCAAAAATAGAAATTGCTTCTCCTCCCGTTATAGCTGTAACGCCTGCAACAAGTGCCAGCGGAACAGAAAACAGACAAAACTTCGGACGCCTTGCATAGCAGCCGATAAGCGAAAGCAGCGAAAACGGAATTCCGGTTGCAAAGAAAACAGCCATAGCCGCAGGTGAATACATTATGCTGAGAAATCCCAGAATAAACGCAGCACTTATAATAGCTGTACCGAACGAAACAGAAAACCTGTAATTCAGAAATCTTTTGTGTCCCTTTTCATAATGTGCAAGGGGCATTTCGGGGTTAAAAATTATTTCTTCCTTGTTCATGATAACCTCCAGATATTTTGTCACCTTTATTATAGCATATTTTTTGCAGCAATGCAATAAAAATCCCCGTATCAGTGATACGGGGAAAATACTTAGATTTTATCATCAAAAATCATGCTGACAGCCATCTTGTTGTAGTAATCGAGATTACCCTGAACATTGTATGTAACCTGTGCCTTAAGGTCAGCTGCACGGCTGATGTCGGAAGCCTTGTCAGCAACCTTGTTTGCGTAGGAGTAGCTGCCTGAGAAAAGTGAACGGAAAGTTTCAGGCTGCGCAGCCTTGAGCTTTTCTTCATCAACAGTAAGACGGTTGTCGCTGCCTACAGAAATGCCTATTCTTGAAAGTGTACGAGCATAAGCCTTTGTTGTGTTAACAAGGGAAACACCCTTTTCAAGAGCCTTTAAGCTGTCGGTTTTCTGAAGCCCGTCAAGTGTGTCATTATAGCTTTCAGCAAAATCCTTTACAGCAGCAAGCATCTGCTCAGGTTCTTTTATACTGTTGCCGTTGTAAGCAAGTGCACCTGCATAACCGCTGAGAAGCTTGGAGCTTTCAGCGAGCTTGAGCTCGTCATTTGCGGTAGAATCATTTTCACCTGCAAATTGCTTTCTGAATTCCTCGGTAAGATTCTTCTGATAGTTTCTTGAACGAACAAGGTCAACAGTTCTCGCAAGAGTACGAAGATCAGTATTGCCGTCAACCTTAACAGCATTAAGCATGTTGGAAAGATTGCTGTTGGAAGCGTTCTTATTGAAAGAGGAAAGGGAATCCGCAAGTGACTGATTTTTTCCTGCAAGAAGAGAGCTGTAATATGAATTTGAAGTATAAGCATTAATTCCGTACAAAGACATAGCACCGCATCCTTTCTCAATTATTTGTCAAGCTTAGCCTTAGCTGTCGAAAGCATAAGCTTGATACGATTTTCCTGATTTACCTTTGTAGCACCCGGGTCATAGTCAATTGCTACAATATTTGCGTCTGGGTGAACGGCACGGATTTTTCTTATCATACCCTTGCCGACAATGTGGTTTGGCAGACAACCGAAAGGCTGTGCGCAAACAATATTATTTACACCGCTGTGTACAAGCTCAACCATTTCTGCTGTAAGCAGCCAACCCTCGCCCATTTTGTTAGCAGGGGAAACGTACGGAAGAACATTTTTCTTTGTTTCCTCAAAGTGAGCAGGAGGATTGAAGCGAGTCTTTTCAACAGCGCCTATAATCGTGTTCTGCATCTTTTTCAGGAACAGCTTAAGCGCACCCGAACCGATGTATTTCTTGTATCTTACATGATACAGCTGAGTGTCAACAATGTGATGGTCACACATGAAGAGAATGAAGTCCAGCAGACCGGGAACAACAACTTCAACATCTTCTCCTCTGAGAAATTCTTCAAGGCAATTATTGCCAAGAGGGGCATACTTGATGTAAATTTCCCCGACAATACCGACCTTGACCTTTTCGGATCTGGTGTAAGGAATTTTCTCAAAGTCCGAAAGAATTTCACGGATTGTCCTGCTGAAAGCGGGGAGAGAAAAACCTCTGCTCATCAGTTCATCAACCCACTTGTCAATAAGCTTGTCAACATCGCCCTTGTTGTTTTCGTAAGGACGAACCTGATTGCCGACCCACATCAGCGTATCCGCATAACAAATAGCAATAATCAAGTCAAACAGTAAACCTGCCGAAAGGCTGAAGCCGGGATTCTTTTCCATGTTGGAGAGGTTAAGAGAAACAACAGGAACATGAGCCATTCCATTGTTTTTCAACGCCTTTCTCAGAAGATTTATGTAATTGGAAGCACGGCAACCGCCGCCTGTCTGAGTGATCATAAGAGCAGTCTTGTTCAGGTCATATTCACCTGACTTGAGAGCGTCCATCATCTGACCGATAACCAGTAAAGCAGGGTAACAGGTGTCATTGTGAACATTTCTCAGACCCTCGTCAATAATTTTTCTTCCTGTTGAAGTAAGAAGCTTAACCTTGTAGCCGTGATTATTGAAAATCTTTTCGAGCAGGGTAAAATGAATAGGGAGCATCTGCGGAATGAGAATGGTATATTCCTTGCGCATTTCCTCAGTAAAAAGCAAGCGTCCCTGCTCATTGTAAATAAGTTCGGCCATAATAAAAAGAAGCTCCTTAAAAATAACTATAATTCTTCATAATCATTATAGCACAATGTTTTGTAAATTTCAACATTTTTTTCAAAAAACTTTTCAATTTATATATCGGCATGAAAAAATAAAACTTTAGAAGAAAATATAAATAAAAAACGGACATCTGGTAAATGTCCGTTTTTCTTAATAAAAAATATTTTAAGAGAGAGTCAAGGGTTTTTATTTTGTTCCTTGATGTTATCTATATTATACATCAGTGAAAACGTTTTTGCAATTAATTTTTTACAGATGAATTCATACAAAAATTAGAGTTGAAACGGCTTCAACTCTAATTTTTACAACCCTCGACAAATATAAAGTGAACTTTTTTAAAAACCGAGTTCTTCGTTGACAAGAATAACCTTTATTCTGTCCTTGATACGTTGCTGTGCAGTAACAACATATGAGCAGCAAATTCTTGAAGCACTCTTGCATCCGTCTGTCATACAGCTTCCGCCCGAAGCAAGTGACATGCATTCACCTTTGCTGTTGCAATAAGTTTCGCAGCCAAGACGAGCAGTGTTCATAGGGGCAGCAATTCTTTTCACCCTGATGATTGCGTCGTCAAGCGAGCGTACAATCTTATTTCTTCCCGCAACAATAATAACGGATTTAGGACCGAAGCAGATAGCAGCAACACGGTTGCTGTTGCCGTCAACATTATAGAGTTCACCATTTTCAGTAATTGCATTTGCACTTGAAAGATAACAGTCAGCTGAAAATGCTCCTCTGAAAACTGCCTGGAGCTCATCGCCTGTCTTTCCGTCTCTGTCAAGAAAATTATATGCACCTGACTTAAGAAGTTCTGTAACGCCGCATTCTGCAAGAGTCATTGAACCTCCGCAGGCAACCGTATCGCCTTCCTGCATAATTTCCTTTACGATAGGAATGACATCATCCTTTGAATCAGCAATATAGCATTTCATATTGTTTGCTTCAAGATTTTTTGAGGTACGCTCCATAATGGATTTCCATAGTTCACGGCTGTATGCGGTCATGTAATCGTCCTTTCGTTAGCTTATTTAAATATTGTTCATTATTATATCATATAAATTCTTAAAAATAAAGAGCTATATAAAATTTTGTTACTTTATCCAAATAAATTGTTAAAAAATGTGACTAACTTGACAAACGAATATTGTTTTCACCTTTTTTATAAAGCTACATATTATAAATCAGTTTAAGAATGGAGTTGATTAAATGGAAAATTACAGCTATTTTCTTGGCGGAACATCGCCGACAGGTTTTAAAACACATTTCGGAGAAGTGATTTTTGATACGGATTATTACACCTACATAATAAAAGGAGGACCCGGAACAGGCAAATCCACACTTATGAAAAGGCTTGCCAATGCTTTTCCGGAATGTGAAAAAGAATTCTATTATTGTTCAAGCGACCCCGACTCCATCGATGCAGTTGCTTTCACCCAAAGCAGAATTGTGTTTGTGGATGGTACAGCACCACATACTTTTGACCCTGAATTCCCGGGTGCTGTGCAGCAGATAGTTGACCTCGGAAGCTGCTGGAATTCTAAAATGCTGCAAAAAAACAAGCCTGAAATAATTTCTGTAACAGCAGATTATCTTCATCACCACGGAATCTGCCGCAGGTATGTAACCGCACTTTCAGCTGTTGCAGAGGATACAATGCAGGTAGGAAAGCTCGCTCTCGATGAAGATAAACTTGACGGCTTTACTGAAAGGTTTGCAAAAAAAATACTCCCCAAAAAGCAGGAGAGTGAAGAAGGAATTATAATGTATCGTCAGCTGTCAGCGCTTACCCCGAAAGGCTATATAACCAAGCTGCCTGATAATTATGATATCTACCTTGTGAATGACAATCTTTTTTACGGGTCGGAAAAATTCCTTCGCAGAATTGCTGAAATTGCTGTATCAAAAGGATATGATGTTTGCGTAAGTCTTATTACCATATTGAACGGAAGCAGATTTGAGCACATTTTTATTCCGGAACTGAAAATTGCATTTCTTACAGCAAATCCTGTCAATGAACTTAAAGTTGAAGAGAAGCGCCCGATTAACTTCAAGCGCTTTTATGATAAAAATATTGTTCGTCAGCGTAAAATGAGATTGAGATTTAATGACAACGCAATAAAGGAACTGCGTGACGAAGCCTTCGCAGCACTTGCCAATGCAAAAGCGGAGCACGATAAACTTGAAGCATACTATATAAAAAATGTTGATTTCAGTAAGGTTGAAAAAATTGCCAAGGACCTTGAAAACGAACTGAAAACGATAATTCACAGCTGAATTTGCTGAAAAATAAAAAAAGACGGGAATCCCGTCCAGCTTAAGATATTACCGATAGAAGAACCGCCCCCTATGCAGACTCGGGGACGGCTTTCTAAATGGAGCTATCTATCGGATTTGAACCGACGACCTCATCCTTACCAAGGATGTGCTCTACCACCTGAGCTAAGATAGCACACCTCTCAAGTGCTTAATTATTATATCGCTTTTTGTGTTGTTTGTCAAGACTTTTTTGTTTTTTTATTTTTTGTGTGTATAAATTTTCCTTTTCGGTGCAATAATTCATTTACTGAAAGGGTGGATTTTATATGAGAAAATTTGAACTTGCAATGCTTATAGGAATGATAGTAGCAGTGTTCAGTGCAGGCTTCTGCAGCTTTGCTGAGGATTATGCCGATATAACCGATACAGTGTTCAGACTTCATATACTTGCTAATTCTGACAGTGATGAGGATCAGACTCTTAAGCTTAAAGTACGTGATGCAATACTTGAAGAATGTTCATTCATTTTTGAAAACTGTGAAAATGCGGAGCAATCTGCCGCTGCTGCCGAAAAAAATATGGAATTGATAAAATCAACAGCAGAAAAGGTGATTGACGAAAATAATTACAATTATAGCGTAAATTGTGAGATAACCGAAATGCGTTTTGATGAGCGTGTATACGAAACTGTAACAATGCCTGCAGGTGAATATCTTGCCCTGAGAATTACTATCGGTGAGGCAGCAGGCAGAAACTGGTGGTGCGTGATGTTTCCTCCGTTGTGCATTCCTGTTGCAACGGAAAATATTGAAGATTACGGCATCTTTTCAGACGAGGAACTCGAAATGCTGGAAAGCCCCGAAACATATGAATGCAGATTCTATATTCTTGAATTGCTTGACAGATTGAAAAATTATCTTGAATCACAGGATGCAGTTGTTCTTGACGAAAACCTTTAAGCGCTTTGCTATTGTTAATTTGGTTAATAAAATTATTATAAATAACTAAAAATATAAACGATTTTTTGTGTACTAATTTTCTTAAATGTACTTGTGAAATTTCTGAATATGTGATATAATTCAATTATATTCAAGTGTAATTTTGATAAATACGCTTGGAAAAATTATCAGGTTTTTGGAGGTATTCACAATGGATGGTACAGGTTTCCTCAAAACGGTAAGCTTCGGCGGATTTGATAAGAAAGACGTTCTTGCTTATGTTGACGAATTAAATACCAAGATTTATACACTCGAGGCTGAACTCGATGAAAAGAAGGCTCTGCTCGAAAGCGCAGGCGGTACAGGCGATAACAGTGAAAAGTATGAAGAACTGCTCGCTGCTGATAAGGCTAAGATTACAGAACTCCAGACTAACAATGACTCCCTTAAGCTTCAGATGAAGTCTATGGAAGATGAACTTGCTACAAAGGACAGCGAAATCGAAGCTCTTAAGGCTCAGAATGCTGAACTTGAAGAACAGCTCCAGGAAGCTAAGAATAAGGTTGCTTCCAGCGCAGGCGAAAGCAGTGCTATGGACCTCAGCAATGTATTCCTTGAGGCTCAGAAGACAGCTAATACCATCGTTACACAGGCTAAGGAAAATGCTCGTAAGATGGACGAAGACGCTAAGAAGCTTGCTAATCAGGTTGTTGATGACGCTAATGGCAAGGCTTCTACAATTGTTAAGAATGCTGACGAAAAGGCATCCAAGATCCTTTCCGATGCAGAGGACAAGAGCTCCGAAATGCGTGCTGCTGCTGATAAGATCAGAAAGCAGGTTGAAGAAGAAATTGCTGAAATTGATGAAAATGTTGTTAAGCTCAAGGAAGTTCTTGAAATGTTCTCCAACGAGAGCCTTTCCAGACTTGATGAAGCTAAGGCTCAGCTTGACAGCGCTCAGACAGCAATGAAAAAGGGCGGAACACCTGTTGTAACTGCTCCTGCTGCTAAGCCGGCACCAGCTCCTGCTCCGGCACCAGCTCCTGCTCCAACTCCTGTAGTAGAAGAAGCACCTAAGGCAGAAGAAAAGCCAGCTCCTGTAAAGCCTGCATTTGCAGGATTTGATATGAGCGAACTTGAAAATCTCGCTGCTGCTGCTGAAGCAAATCCAGAAGTGTAATTTAAAATGTAATGTTATGCTTAACCGATTTCGGTCGGTTAAGCATTAACTATTGGAGAGGTAAACTATGGCAGAGGTTTATAGTATCAATGTTTCGGAATTGAGAGAATACTGCCCGAAGCTTAAAATCGGCGATAAGGTTCTTTTGACAGGAACGGTTTATACAGCACGAGATGCCGCACATAAGCGTTTCAACGCTCTTATGGACGAGGGAAAACAATTGCCGGTTGACATAAAAGATGCAGTGATTTACTACGCAGGTCCGACTCCCGCACCCGATGGTAAGCCAATCGGTTCATGCGGACCAACAACATCTGGAAGAATGGATAAATTTGCCCCAAGACTTCTTGATGAGGGACTTTGTGCAATGATAGGCAAGGGTGAGAGAAATCAGTCCGTCCGTGATGCGGTTGTCCGGAATAATGCAGTGTATTTCTGTGCAATCGGTGGTGCAGGTGCTCTTGCAGCAAGCTGTATAAAAAGCTGTGAGGTAGTTGCTTTTGAGGACCTGGGATGTGAGTCTGTCAAAAAGCTTTACGTCGAAAAATTTCCTGTAACGGTGTGTAATGATTGCCATGGAGGAGATATTTTCAGCGAGGGAAGAACAGAATATTGCGAATTATAAAATAAACGGATACCGTGTAAGGTGTCCGTTTTTGTCATTATGTATATTTTATGTGTTATTGTAATATCCAAGCTTGTTAAACTCACTAAAAAGAAAGAGTGAATATTGATTTTATTCACAAAAAATAAAAAAACAAATGGAAGTTTTTTTAATTTCCTTGACAAATCTCGGAAATGTGGTTACAATGTAATTAACGATTGCATAGGTGCGTTCTTTTTTAAGTCATATGAGATTGGTGGGAAGTAAATGAGCCTTGTGGGTTCAGAAATGAATAGCTCCGATTTTAATGTGCTTAACGGAATGAGTGATACAGAGCTTGTTGCAGTTTACCGTGACGAGCGGGATAATAAGCTCGGTAGAAATGCAGTTTCCGTCTTGATTTCACGTTATCTGCGGTTGGTGAGAAAAAGAGCTTGCTTCTTTTCTTCCGAGTATGCCGACGCTGAGGATTTGACTCAGGAAGGGTTTCTTGCGTTCATCAATGCGGTCAATTCTTTTGATACGGAGCACGGCGCAAAGTTTTCCAGTTTTGCCGATGTGTGTGTAACAAACGGAATAAAATCAGCTGTTATCAAGATGAAAAAGAATTTCGGTGAAGCTTGCTCCGAAATAATCGAGGATAACGCTGAAAACCTTTCAACACCTGAAAGTATTTGTGTTGAAAAGGATAAAATTGAGGGAATATACAACGAAATAGCATCGCTTCTTTCGGAAAAGGAGTGGAGCATTTTCAGATTGTATCTTGCAGGACTTTCCTATAAGGAAATTTCCGAGATACTGAATATTCCTATAAAAACTGTAGATAATGCAGTTTTCCGTGTGAGGAAAAAGCTGAAAACGCTGTTCTCGCAGGATAAGCTCATTAACTAATATATGGCCAAGTAGCTTAACTCCAGAGCGTTGTTTGTAAAGGCAAAGGTGTCGGTGCGAGTCCGTCCTCAGGTCTAAAAAATAATTTAAGTGAGG
>JAZUSM010000038.1:0-2260 GCA_045606725.1 Oscillospiraceae bacterium
AAAGTTGCAGCTGTTTCTCTTGCAAGACCGATTACAGCGAGGCAGTCAGGACGGTTGGAAGTGATTTCAAACTCAACGGAAGTATCGTTGAAGCCGATTGCTTCCTTGATATCCATACCAAGCTCAAGCTCAGGACAGCCCTCTTCCTGCTGCATGATGAAAATGCCGTCAGCAATTGCGTAAGGGAAATCGTGAGTTGTAAGACCAAGCTCACCGAGGGAACAAAGCATACCGTTGGACTCAACGCCGCGGAGCTTGCCCTTCTTGATTTTGATGCCATTAGGGAGAGTTGAGCCGTCCATTGCTACAGGAACAATGTCGCCTGCCTTAACGTTTGGCGCACCTGTTACAATCTGGATAGGCTCGCCGTTTCCTGCCTTGCCCACGTCAACCTGGCACACTACAAGGTGGTCGGAATTTTCGTGCGGTACAACGGAAAGAAGCTTACCCACAACAACCTTGCTGATTTCCTCGCCCTCGGTTTCGTAGCGCTCAACCTTTGAGCCGCTGATTGTAAGACCAGAGCAGAATTCTTTTATTGAAAGGTCGGACACGTCAATATAATCCGACAGCCATCTCATTGATAAATTCATTTATAAAACCTCCGTATATTCAAAGTAAAATCAACCTATGTCAAACCAATATTCTTGAAGTTCTCTGCCTTCAAGTCCGTACAAAAATCCAATAAGCAGACCTTTCAGCAGCATTATACGGTCTGACATATAATTTGAATTTTCTCCTCCGTTTTCAACAGCCCATTTATAAATCAAATCAAGTTCGTCAAGCACTTGAGGAATATTATCATTTGTAAACATCGTACAAGCTTTGAATAACTCAATTTTGCAGTCACTTATAGCCTTTTCCCATAAGTCATTATAAATATTCTGAAATGAAACAGGGTAATCAAAAACCATTTTGCTTTCAAACGGGTCAAATCTTCTTCCCTTGTAAGCTGTAAGTGATACTGACATTGTTACCTCCTGTTGTAAATCGAACGGGGAAATTTATTATTCATTATCAGAACTGACCCAAAAATCTCATATCGTTCTCGTAGAGCAGACGCATATCGTTGATTTCGTAGCGTCCCATTGTGATACGTTCAAGACCGATACCGAACGCAAAGCCGCTGTAAACCTCAGGGTCAATGCCGCAGCCTTCAAGTACCTTAGGGTGTACCATACCTGCACCGAGAAGCTCGATGTAGCCCTCGTTCTTACACATCGGACAGCCCTCGCCGTGACAGTTGAAGCACATAATATCAACCTCAGCGGAAGGCTCTGTGTAAGGGAAGTGGTGCGGACGCAGACGAATCTTGCAGTCCTCACCGTAGAGGCGCTGCATAAGAAGCTCAAGTGTACCGCAAAGGTCAGCAAATGTGATGCCCTTGTCGATTACAAGGCCTTCAATCTGGTGGAAGAGCGGTGAGTGTGTTGCGTCAACAGCGTCGGAACGGTAAACTCTGCCTGGGGAGATAATTCTGATAGGAGGCTTCTTGTTCTCCATTGTACGAATCTGTACGGAGGAAGTCTGTGTACGGAGAAGCACGTTTTCGCTGATGTAGAATGTATCCTGTGTGTCACGTGCAGGGTGGTGCTTAGGCATATTCAGCGCCTCAAAGCAGTAGTGGTCGGTTTCAACCTCAGGGCCCTCAACAACCTCGAAGCCCATACCGAGGAAAACTTCCTTAACTTCGTTGAGTACAGCTGTGAGAGGGTGAAGCTTACCAACGGACTGTACCTTACCAGGAAGTGTAACGTCGATAGTTTCTTCCTTCAGCTTCTTAGCTGCAAGCTCGGACTTGAGAGCAGCTGTTCTTGCTGCGAGAGTGTCCTCAATGCTCTTTCTTACTTCGTTTGCAAGCTGACCGATAACAGGTCTTTCCTCAGCAGAGAGTCCGCCCATCTGCTTTAAAATCGCAGTAAGCTCTCCCTTTTTACCGAGGAACTTTACTCTGAGCTCCTCGACTGTCTTAGCGTCCTGTGCTTGTGAAAGCTGCTCTTTTGCGAGCACTTCAATCTGTTCAAGCTGTTCTTTCATGCTCATTTATCTCACTAACCTTTCTGCCAAAGCTTTTGGCAAATTATTTATTTTCCTTGCAGGAGAACAAAAAAGTCCTGCCCTTCAAAAAGGACAAGACTATATAAATCCTGCTTATTACCACCTTTTAAGAAGCTGTCACTTCCGCAGTCGTAACGGGACCTTACCGTTTCCGCTTACTCGTCAAACCCTTGCTTTAGGCGGAACCACTCGTGAGTGAACT